>NZ_LGDB01000222.1:0-50055 GCF_001279655.1 Streptomyces sp. WM6372
GCGGAGTCGGTGAGCGGTCGGTCGGCTGCGACGGGGGCGAGGTCGTCCGCCATGGCGAGGTTGAGGACGGCTTCCTCGGTGGCTTCCGCGCGGTTGAGTTCGCCGGTGATGCGACCGTTCTGCATCACGACGATCCGGTCGGCGAGGCCCAGGACCTCAGGGAGTTCGGAGGAGATCACCAGCAGGGCGACCCCCTCCCGGGCGAGGTCGGCGATGATGCGGTAGATCTCGGCCTTGGCACCGATGTCGATCCCGCGGGTCGGCTCGTCCAGGATCAGTACCTTGGGCTTGCGCAGCAGCCATCGGGCGAGCACGACCTTCTGCTGGTTGCCGCCCGACAGTTTGCGCACTTCGTGCTCGATCGAGGGTGTGCGGACCCGGAGCCTGTCGGAGAAGTCCTGGGCCACCGCCTTCTCCCGGCGGCTCTGGACGAAGCGCCAGCGGCGCAGCCGGTCCAGGCTCACCAGGGAGGTGTTGTCCCGGATGGAGCGGTGGAGGAACAGCGCCTGGGCCTTGCGTTCCTCGGGGGCGAGTCCGATGCTCGCGCGGATCGCGTCCCTCGGGCTGCGCAGACGCAGGGGGCTGCCGTTCACGCAGACGCGGCCCGATCGGATGGGCCGGTCGCCGGCGAGGGCCAGGGCCAGCTCGGACCGTCCGGCCCCCATGAGCCCGGCCAGGGCGACCACCTCTCCGGCCCGGACGTGGAGGTCGATACCGCTGACGTCGTCCGTGGTCACGCCCTCCAGCTGCAGGACCACCTCGTCGCGGGCGACGTCCTGTCGGACGAACAAGGAGGACAGGTCACGGCCCACCATCAGACGGACGACCTCCCCCTCGTTGGTGTCACGGGCTTCCAGCACGCCGGCGACCGTGCCGTCGCGCAGGACGGCGATGCGGTCGGCGAGGCGGAAGATCTCCTTCATGCGGTGGGAGACGTAGATGACGGCGATGCCCTGGTCCCGGAGCCGGTCGATCAGGCCGAAGAGCGCTTCGACCTCGTTCTCGGAAAGGGAGGAAGTGGGCTCGTCGAAGGCGATGACCTTCGCCTCACCGGTCAGCGCCCGCAGAATTTCCACCAACTGGCGCTGTGCAGGGGTGAGTTCGGATCCGAGCTGATCGGGGTGGATGACCTTTTCGAATCCGAGCCGGGCCAGGTCCGCGGTGATGCGGCGGCGCAGCTCCGCCCGGTCGAGACGGCGCAGGGCGGTGCGCGGCAGGGCTCCCGCGTACACGTTCTCGGCGACCGACACGTGCGGGATGATCTCGGGCTCCTGCGGGATGATGCGGATCCCGGCCTTGTGGGCGTCGTGCGGCGACGACAGGGTCCGCGGGCGCCCGTTCCAGAGGATGCTCCCCTCCGTGGGCTGGTGGTCACCGGTGAGGATCTTCAGCAGGGTCGACTTGCCCGCTCCGTTCTCCCCCATGAGGGCGGTCACCCGGCCCCGGGGGAAGGCGAGCGTGACGCCGCTGAGCGCCTGTACCGCACCGAACCGTTTGGTGATGTTCTCGACGGAGATCTCTTCACCGGGATCCTGGGCGGGGGCAGGTGGCTCTGTACCGGCTGTGGTCATGGGGGCCTCGCAAGCTGGGGTTACGTGGGGCGTGCGTTCCAGCGACGCTGCTGGTCGGCGATGGAGGTCTGGGCGGGGCGGGTACGGCCGCCGCTGCGGCGGGCCGTACCCGTCCTGGCCGCGGGCGCGGGCGCGGGATCAGCTGCAGGTGACGCCCGCGTCCTTCCAGCTGGAAGCGTCGACCATCTTGGTCGGGGCGAAGGCTTCCTTGGGGAAGTCCTTGCCGTTCTTGAGCTTGTCGTACATCGTCTGCACCGCCAGGGCGCCGACGTCCCTGCCGTTGATGAAGAGCGCGGCCTTCATCCCGGACGGCTTGCCGGAGCTCCAGTTCTTGCAGGCGAGGTAGGCACCGAGGCCGACGCCGATCACGTTGTCGGCCTTGAAGCCGGCGTTCTCCAGGGCGGTGACCCCTCCCTGGACGTTCTCGTCGTTGCAGCCCCAGACCACCCAGTGCTTCACGGAGGCGTTGGCGGTGATCGTCGCGGCGATCTTGTCCTGCGCGCCCGTCGGGGAGTTGTCCGTCGGCACGTCGATGTTCTGCACCGGTGCGCCCGCCGCCTCCGCGAACGCCTTCTTCGAGGCGTTCACACGGTCGGTGCACACGGTGACGTCCTGCTTCCAGGCCGATATCGTCCGCGTCTCCGCCGGGTTCCAGCCGGCCTTCTTGAATTCCTCGGCGGCCCGCTTGCCGACCTCGCCGCCCATCTGCTCGCCGCTGAACCCGATGCGGGGCACCAGGGCGTCGGCGCCGCAGGCGGAGGGGTCCGGACCGGTGCTGCAGATCTGGTCGTCCGACGTCAGGAGGGCCACCTTGCCCGTCTTCGCCAGCTGTACGACCTGCGGGCCCACGGCCGGGTCGGGAACGACCACGATCAGCCCGTTGCTCTTCTGCGAGATGGCCGCCTGGGCCTCGCTCACGGTCTTGTTCGCGTCGTTGCCCAGGTTCACCACCTTCAGGTCGATCCCGAGCTCACTCGCCTTCGCCTTCGCGCCGGCGGCCTCGCCGATGAAGTACTCCTGGTCGCCCTGCTTCTGCAGATAGGTCAGGGAGATCTTCCCGTCGACCTTCCCGACGTCCGCGGCGGCGCCCGTCGCCTCCTGACCACTGGAACACGAGGACAGGACGAACATCGTGGCCAGGCCCAGGGCCGCGGCCGCTACCGGACGGCGGTGGTGGTGGTGAGTGAGCATGTCGATCCCTTTGCTTGAACGGGTCGCACCGGGCGACCAGTGGGGCACGTGCGATGGGGTGGGGTTCGGTCCGGCCGCCGTCGTGAGCGCCGCCCGGGGCTGCAGGTCCCTGGAGACTCGGAGGGAGGGGTGTCCGGCCTCGGCCGACGAGCCCCCGGCGGACAGCCCCTCACCGGGGAATCCGCCACAGTCGGCCGCTTTCAAACTTGATGCAACAGAGAAAAGCGCCGTTTCCGCCATAAGTCAACAGTGTGAACCGAGGGTTTCGGATTGATGCACCCTCGTGATCTCCAGGGTTGCCCCAAGAGCGGCAGGGCCGCCCCAGCAGCGTCCACCGGGCGTAGCCACGGAAGATGCGGGCCTGGAGGCCGGACTGGGCGGTACGGACTCGGGCATGGACCCGGACAAGCCTCGCCCTGTTGTTTTCCATTGGAACATGTCGGAATCTGTTCGACTACCGACTCGACGGCGTTTGCCCGGTGGGCTCGTTCCACCGCTGCTCTGCCGCGGGGCCCGTGCGACCGAAGGTGACGGGCGCTCCGGGCTCGCCGCTCCCGGACGTCATGGCGTAGCCGGGCGCGATCCGAGGCTTGATGCGTCCTGTCGCGTCGGTGGAGAACACCAGGTTGTTCCCCTCTGCTCGGCCGAATGCCGAGCACGACCAGATGCCCACGCCGTCCCCTGCGGAACCGCGTGCGTCCAGGCAGTAGCCCGGGTTGGCGGCATTGCGCAGGAGCCCCTTTTCGTCCAGACGCCACTGCTGGACCGGCGCCCCGGCACGGCAGCGTGCGGTGATCACGTCGACGCCGTTGGCGAAGGTGCCGCCGCGGACGTCCAGACACAGACCGGTGGCGGAATTGACGGCCGGAACGAACGACGAGGCCCGGAACGGTTGAACGGGATCGTTCGTCGCGGCCTCCGCGGTCGGTGTGGGGCTGGGCGTGGGCCCGCCACCGGGCGACGGGCCCGTCGCGGACGGCGACGTGCTGGGGGAATGATCAGGTGAGGCGGTCGTGGAGGGCCGTGGCCTGCTCACCGACGGGGCGGGCGACCCCGCGCCGCCCGCCTCGACGGGCACTCGTGGTGGCTGCGTCCGAGCCGCGGCGGGCGGTTCGGGCCCCCCGGCCGCAGGGACGACGACGGCGAGCGCCGTCATCGTGATCAGCACTGCCGCGACTCCGAGGAGGACCCGCCCGGCCGGTCTCCGTACGAAGGCGAACGGTTTCCGCCCGCCGGAGGTCGGCTCCGGCCTGCCTCCGGCCGCGGTCGCGACCGGGAGGGACAGCGTGTCTTCGTCGTCAGGGTGCCTGCCCGTACGGGTCGCCGCGGCGAGGTAGCGCGGGCCGGCAGGACCCAGCAGGGAGCCGGCCAGCAACGGACCAGGAGTGTCGCAGAGGGCGACCAGGCCGCGCAGAGCCGCCGCGCATCCGGGGCATCCGTCGACATGACGCGTCAGGTCCGGGTTCCCCCGCACGTCCGCGCGCCCTGCGGCAGCGTCCAGCATGCGTGCGTACGCGGGGCAGTGCGGGGTGGGGCGAGCCTGCAAGTGGACACGCAGGAAGGCGTCACGGCACGCGGCCAGCGTCCGGTGGGCCAGGTCCGGTATCGCGTCGGGCCGGTCACCGGTGATCGTCGCGACGTGCTCGTCCGGCTCCCGTTCGACCACGGAATGCCACAGGACGGCCTGCGTGCGGGGCGAAAGGGTGATGAACCCCTTGCGGACGACCGACCGGAGACCCGGGCCCAGCGGAACATCGGCGGAATCGGTCGACGCCCCCGGAGTGCCCCCGGCCGGTCGTCCGGCCCGTTCGTCCGGTCCCGCCCCGGAAGGCGCGGACCCGACTCGAGATGGGGCGCCGGACACCAGCTCCAGCAACGACAGGCGAGGAGGCCGCTCCACGGCGTCGGTCGTTGCGGCCAGCATGCCGAGGAACTGGTCCATCACACGGTCCGCGGCGCGTTGGGCCGACACCCGGTCGCTGCCCGCGGCCGCTCGGACGAAGGCGGAGACGCTCGGGCCATGGCGTCGGCGCAGCTCGGTCTCGGCCGACGGGGCAGCCGGGTCCGCGGTGCGGATGGCGTCACACAGTTGCAGGTCGGTCATGTGACCAACGGAGGGATGATTCGTCGACACGTGGGACATCCTGGATGAGAGAGAAAGTCGCCCTATTGTTCAGGACACGACACGCCTGCCGATAGCTCTTTCCGGTGAGAATTTGGGAAAGTACCCTCGGAAAATTCGGACACATTCCGTCCGGGCAAGGCGAGCCACCGGAATTCTCCCTACAGAGAAGTCCGGTCTCGATATTCGCGCGCGCTGGATGAATAGCGGCGGGGGGGTGTCACTGCGGAGAATACCCCCGGATTCGCGCCCGCCCAGGATGCAGCGCAGCATTGACCGCACCGGCCGGCGCGAGTCGACGCGACCACCTTGCACCGAACAGAATCAGACACACCCGCAAGGAAGTCAACACCGAAGATCTTGCTCGATCGACCGCAGCACCGACCGAGACCGCAAGGGGGGCCGGGAAGATGTCGCCCCGCTCTGTTGACAGAAGTTCGAACAGTTCAAGACACAGGCACTGCTCGCGTACGCGGTGCGCCGATCGGCCGGATCCCCTTCTCCGGGCTTCTCCCCCGGAAAAGCGGCGCCAAGACGAGCACCCGGGGGAACCCCGGTCGCACGTTTAGCCGATCGTTATCAACCAGGCCCCGACTGGGCTGGATTCAACAGCTCCGCACACAGTAGATTCACCGTTCACTCCCTCCTTCACCACACGGTCGTCCCGCAGTGGACGACCGTCAGGGCGCCCGCGACATACGAGCCCGACAATTCAAGAGGCGTACGACGTGGCGCGCCGAGGGCTCCTTCTGCATTTCCCGGACCAGCCGACTGGAGTTTGGTGAGCACCCCTTTCTGCCCCCGATGCGGCGACCCCCTGCGCTGTGCCTGCGGCATCGCGCACCACGACGCGAGCCCAGGGCGGGCCGCCGCCCCGGCGCGGTTCGACCGCGACTGGGTCAGGCCGTACATCGCCCCGCACGAACCCGCGCCGGGGGACGCTCCGAGCACCATGAACACCGCAACGGCGTCGTGGGTCGCAGCGCAGGTCGCGCACGAGAGCGGCCCGCCTACCGGTGGTGACGCGTTCGGCCAGCCCATTGTCATGAGCAGGCCAGCAGCCCACCGGGCGCACCGGCCCACGAAGCAGCGTCGGCCGCTGCGCGTCACCGCGGCCCTCGCCACCCTGATCGGCTCCGCGGCCATCGCCGGTACGTACGCCTTCGCCCGGAGCCAGGACACCGACGAGGCGACGGCGCAGGCCCCCGCGAGCCGGCTCGACGTCCGCGACGCGGAGGACGAACCGAGCGCACCGCCCGAGGCGTCCCGGTCCCCCGGTCCGCTCCCGAGCCCTCCCCGGCGCACACCGCCGACAACCGGGAACAGCCCGGTGCGTACACCGTCTTCAGCGGATCCGTCCGCGTCCACCACGGACCCACTCACCGGTACGAACGCAGCGCCGACGGCCGGACGGCAAACCGGCAGTCCGAGCACCGTGCCGCCCTCCCCCGCGTCGCCGACGGCGCCCGCCGAGAAGCCGACGCTGCGCCGGCACGACACCGGGGCTCAGGTCGTCGATCTGCAGCGGCGCCTCGCTCAGCTGGGGTTGTGGTCCCTGCCCCAGCGAGGCCGTTACGACCAGCACCTCGACGACGCGGTGCAGTGGTTCCAGGCGAAGTACGGCGTCCGTGGCGACCCGCCGGGGGTCTACGGCCCGGCCACCCGGCGGCGGCTGGAGTCCTTGACCTCCTGACGCCCGGCCGACTGCCGTGCACGGACCGCGCAGGAGCTCAACCCGTCACCATTCGGCGAGGGAGCCGTCGCCCCGTCGCCACACCGGGTTGCGCCAGCGATGGCCCGTCTCGGCGGCGTGTTCGACGGCCTTCTCGTCGACCTCGATGCCCAGTCCCGGTGCGGTGAGCAGGGCGACGTGACCGTCCTCGTAACGGAAGACGGACCGGTCGGTGAGGTAGTCCAGCAGGTCCGACCCGGCGTTGTAGTGGATCCCGAGGCTCTGCTCCTGGATCAGCAGGTTGGGCGTCGCGAAGCCGACCTGGAGGCAGGCGGCCAGCGCGATCGGGCCGAGCGGGCAGTGCGGCGCCAGAGAAACGTCGTGGGCCTCCGCCATCGCCGCGATGCGCCGCACCTCCGAGATCCCACCGGCGTGCGAGAGGTCGGGCTGAGCCACCGCGATCCCCTGCTGGAGCACCGGCTTGAAGTCCCACCGGGAGTAGAGCCGTTCTCCGGTGGCGATGGGGATGCTGGTGGACCGCACGACCTCCCCGATGTGGGCGCTCATCTCGGGAACCACCGGTTCCTCGACGAAGAACGGCAGGTAGGGCTCCAGGAGGGGCAGCACCCGTCGTGCCATGGGGAGGGTGAGGCGGCCGTGGAAGTCGACGGCGATGTCGAAGCCGTCGCCGACCTCCGAGCGGACGCTCTCCACCCGTTCGACGATGTCGCGGACGGCGCGGGGGGTGTCGATCAGCTCCAGCTGGGGCGAGGCGTTCATCTTGATGGCCGTGAATCCCTCGGCCTTGCGGGCGGCGGCCTGCTGCGCGACGTCGGTCGGTCGGTCGCCGCCGATCCAGCTGTACACCCGTGCCCGGTCCCGGACCCTGCCGCCGAGCAGCTGCCACACCGGCACGCCCAGCGCCTTGCCCGCGATGTCCCACAGTGCCTGGTCGATGCCGGCCACCGCGCTGGACAGGACGGGGCCGCCGCGGTAGAAGCCGCCCTTGGTGAGGACCTGCCAGTGGTCCTCGATGCGCATCGGGTCCTGGCCCACCAGATAGTCGGACAGTTCCTCGACGGCCGCCGCGACGGTGTGCGCACGGCCCTCGACGACCGGTTCGCCCCAGCCGGTGATGCCCTCGTCGGTGTCCACGCGCAGGAAGCACCAGCGGGGCGCGACCAGGTAGGTCTTCAGGGAGGTGATCTTCACTTGGACTCCTTCTTCACGGCCCAGCCGCCGTCCACGGTCAGGTTCGTGCCGGTGATGTACGAGGCGTCGTCGGACGCGAGGAAGGCGACGGCGGCCGCTACCTCGTCGGGGTGGCCCAGCCGTCCCAGGGCCGTGGCACGGGCGGAGAGCAGGCGGCCCTCCTCGTCCACGTCCTGCCAGTTCTCGGTCAGGATCGGACCGGGCAGGACGGAGTTGAACCGCACCTGCGGCCCGTACTCGACCGCGAGCTGGCGGACGAGCGCGCACATGCCTCCCTTCGCCGCCGCGTAGGCCGGATAGCCCGGCAGGCTGCACAGTGCGTGCACGCTGGACGTGGCCACGAAGGAGCCGCGAGCGGCGCGCAGGTCGTCGAGGAAGGTCCGTACGGCCAGGTAGGGCGCCTTGAGGTTGACGGCCATGTCACGGTCCCAGTCGTCGCCGGGCAGTTCGTGGGCGGGCGCGGGCGTGTGGGTGAAGGCGTTGCTGTGCACGACGGCCACCGGGCCGAACAGCGTGTGCGTGCGGTCCCTCAGGCCGCGCCAGTCCTGTTCGGACGAGACGTCGCACGGCACGAACTCCGCGCGGCCCCCGTCGTCGCGGATCTTCCGCGCGAGTACGGTGCCCGCCGCCTCGTCGATGTCGGCGAGGACGACGGCGGCCCCTTCGGCCGCCAGACGTACGGCGCTGGCTGCGCCGATGCCGGACGATGCGCCGGTGACGACGGCGGTTCGCCCTGTGAATCGGTTCATGGCTGGTCTTTCGTGGGTGGAGTGGATGGGGGTGGCGGCGAGTGGTGGCGGGGGTGGCCGGGACGCACCGGTCAGCGGGTGACGTCCGCTCCGTGGAGCAGGTCCAGCTCGGCGCGCCGGGGCAGGCCCTCCCAGTCGCCGGGCGAGGCCACCGCGAAGGCCCCGCACGTCGCGGCCAGCAGGAGTCGGCCCGGGAGGTCGGTACCGTCGAGGAGCCCGGCGAGGTATCCGGCGACGAAGGCGTCGCCCGCGCCGATCGGATCCACCAGGGTGACCGGCACGATGTCCTGGACGGCCTCGCCGCCGTGCGTGACCGCGACGGCCCCTCGGTCGCCGAGCTTCAGGACCGCTTCGCGCGGGCCGAGGTCGAGCAGGGCGCGCGCCATGGTGGCGGGGTCGGCCCCGGGTACGACCAGTGAGGCCTCGTCGGGACCGGCGAAGACGACGTCCGCGCGGGTGACGAGGTGGGTCAGCTCGGCCGCGGCCTCCTCCCGGTTCCACAGCCGGGCCCGGTAGTTGAGGTCCAGGCTGACGGTGACACCGGCGGCGCGGGCGAGGTCGACCGCCCGCCGTACGGCCGCCCGCGGCCCGTCGCCGAGGGCGGGGGTGATGCCGGTGACGTGCAGGACACGGGCCCGGGCGACGAGTTCCGGGTCGATGTCCCCGGGACCGAGGCGGGCGCCCGCGAGGCCGCGCCGGTAGTAGGTGACGCGGGTGTGGTCGGGCGTGCGGCGCTCGCGCAGCATGAGTCCGGTCGGTGCGGCGTCGTCGACGCGTGCGCGGGTGACGTCGACGGCCTCACCGCGCAGCCCGTCGAGGATCATCGTGCCGGCGCTGTCGGCCCCGACCCGCCCGGTCCAGGACGCCGCGTGGCCGAGGCGGCTCACGCCGATGGCGACCGTGGCCTCGGCCCCCGCGAACCCCAGGCGCAGTGTTGCGCCGGAGGAGAGCGGGCCGGGCCGGTCGGCCGCCAGGACGGCCATGGTTTCCCCGAGGGTGACGAGCGCGGTCATGAGCGGATGCCGTCCAGCAGGGTGGCGGCGCGTTCCCGGAGCGCGTCCAGGTCGCCGCCCTCGCAGGCGTCCCCGATCAGCGGGCTGCCCATGCCCAGGGCGCTCGCGCCCGCGGCGAAGTAGGCGGGGGCCTGGTCGAGGTCGATGCCTCCCGTGGGAACGAGGGGGACGTGCGGCAGGGGGGCCCGGACGGCACGCAGGTACTCCGGGCCTCCGGCCGAGGCGGGGAAGAGCTTGACCATGGTCGCGCCCGCCCGCCACGCCGCCACTATCTCGCTCGGCGTCAGAGCGCCGGGGAGAACCGGGACGCCGAGGCGGCGGGCCTCCCCGATGACGTCCAGACAGGTGGCCGGCGTGATGAGGTAGGTGGCGCCCGCTTCCACGGCGCGCATCGCATCGGCCGGGGTCATGACGGTGCCCGCACCGAGGGCGGTACCGGCCGGCTTCGACTCGGCGTATTCGCGCAACGCGTGCAGGACTCCTGGTGTGGTGAGGGTGAACTCCATGGCCCGGATGCCCGCTTCGTGCAGGGCGTCGGCCGTGGCGGCGAAGTGGCGGGGCGATCGGGAACGCAGGATCGCTATCACGGGTGCGACGGCGAGTGCGGGGGCCAGGTCGGTCGTCATGCGGAACCTCTGGGGTCGTCTGGGGTGGTGGAGGCGCCGGGGAGCTGGGCCGGGTCGTCGGCGAAGGGCGGGACCGGCAGGCCGGTGGCACCGGGCCGGCAGATGAAGATCCGGCCGGCATGCGGCTCCGCCGCGAGTTGCGCGGCCGTCAGCCCCTCGGCCGCGGTGGTGATGATCAGGAGGTCCAGCTCCGGGCCCGCGAAGGCGCAGCTGGACACCTGGGAGGCGGGGACCGTGACAACGGCGTGGAGTGCGCCGTCGGGGGTGTAGGCCCTGACCTGTCCGGCTCCCCACACCGCCACCCAGACCCGGCCCTCGGTGTCGACGGCCAGCCCGTCCGGCACGCCGGCGGGGCTGGTGTCGGCGAAGGGGCGGCGGCCCGAGAGGGCGCCGGTGACGGGGTCGTGGTCGAAGACGTCGACCCGGTGCGTCGGGCTGTCCGCGTAGTACAGCAGTCGGCCGTCGGGGCTCCACCCGAGGCCGTTGGAGATGGTGACCTGGCTCAGCACGGTCGTCAGCGCGCCGTCGGGGTCGAGGCGGTAGAGGGTGCCGGCGCCCGGGGTCGCGTCGTAGGCCATGGTTCCGGCCAGCAGTCGGCCGCTCGGGTCGCACTTGGCGTCGTTCATGCGTCGCGGCGTGCCGTCGTCGGGGACGACGGGGCGGGCGAACTCCGTGGCCACCCCGTCCTCGTCGACGCGCAGGAACGAGGTTCCGGCGGCCGCGAGGAGCCCGCCCGACGCGCAGGGCGCGACCGCTCCGACGGGCCCGTCGAGGCTGACGGTCCTCCTGGGCCCGAGGTCCGGCAAGCCGCTGTCGTCGTCGCCGTCCACCAGACGAGCCCGGTGGATGAGGCCCGCGGGGATGTCCACCCACAGCAGGTCGCCGCGTCCGGCGTGCCAGACAGGGCCCTCGGTCAGGCGTCCCGGCACGGGCGAGCACGGCAGTGCGGTCAGGTGCATGGTGTCGCTCCTCTCTTGTGCGACGAAACTCTAGGAGTTCTTCTAACCCATGTAAATACACATCGTCCAACACATGGAATAAGCTCGCCCCACACACGACGACGACGACCTCTGCCACGACATGGAAGGACGCGCCCATGGCGAAACGCACCGCCCAGGACATCCGCCGCCGCAACCGGTTCGACGCGCTGCGGTGCGTCTTCGCAGCCCCCGGCCCGGTGAGCCGGCAGGAGATCGCCGCGGCGACCGGCCTGTCCTTCGCGACCGTGGCCAACCTCGTCGTGGAGCTGCTGGAGGCGGGGGTCCTGCGCGAGGCCGGCCACGAGGACTCCAAGGGCGGGCGCCCGCGGGCACGGCTCGCGGTCAACGCGGAGCGCGGTGCGCTGGTCGGGATCGACGTGGCCGAGACGTCCGTCCAGGTCGAGCTGTTCGACCTGGCGCTGAAGGTGCTGCGCAGCGTACGGCTGCCCCTGCCGCAGACCGATGTCCGGCCAGGCGACGTGGTCGACGCCATCGTGACGGGTGTCGAGGGCCTCACGGACGCCTCGGGCGCGCCCCCGCACATCCTCGGCGCGGGCGTCAGCGTCCCCGGTCTCGTGGAGCGCGAGGGTGGCGTGTCCGTCTTCTCGCCCTACTGGTCCTGGCGGGATGTCCCCTTGCGTTCCCTCCTCGCCGAGCGGCTCCCGATGCCCCTGTACCTGGACAACCCGCTCAAGGCCGGCACCGTCGCCGAGATGTGGTTCGGCGCCGGACGCGAGGTCGACGACCTCGTCGTACTGACCCTCCGGGCCGGCGTCGGCGCGGGCATCGCGGTCGACGGGGCGCTCTACCGGGGCGCGACCAACAGCGCCGGGGAGTGGGGCCACACCTGCCTGGTCCGCGACGGACGGGAGTGCAGGTGCGGCAGGCGGGGCTGTGTCGAGGCCTACGTCAGCACCCGCGGCATCGCCCGCACCGTGCGGGAACTGGATGCCGAAAGCCCCCTTCTGGACCCCGACGAGGACACCGTCACCACCAAGGTCGCCCGCGCGGCGGCGGAGGGGGACGCCGTGGCCGCCGAGACCGTGGCGCGGACCGCCCGCTACCTGGGGGAGGCCGCGGCCGATCTCCTCAACCTGTTCAATCCGCAGGCCCTGGTACTGGGCGGCTGGGTGGCGGACCGGCTCGGCGAGCCGCTGCTGCGGCAGACCCGCGACGTCATCGCGGCACACGCGCTGCCGGCGACGCTCCAGGCGCTCACCTTCCGGCTGAGCACCGTGCCGGACAACCCGGTGAGCCTCGGAGCCGCCACCTTCGCCCTGGAGGGCTTCCTGGACGACCGCGAGACCTTCGGTACCGTGGCGGCGGGACGCCGCGCCGCCAAGGCGGCGAAAGCCCGGACCTCCTGAGCGTGCCCCGGCGTCCGGCCGCTCAGCCGGCCGGCGCCGCCGTGCTCTCGCGCACCACCAGGACCGGCGCCACCGATGCCTGGCGCGGGCTGCCCGTCCCGCCGCCGATCTGCTCGAGGAGCAGCGTGACGCAGTGGCGGCCCACGGCGTCGAAGTCCTGCCGGACCGTGGTGAGGGGGGCGGGGTAGAACGCGGCCTCGGGCACGTCGTCGAATCCGGTCACGCTCACGTCCTGCGGCACGCGCCGGCCCGCTTCCTGCAGGGCGCGCATGACCCCGAGGGCCATCTGGTCGTTGGCGGCGAAGACCGCGGTCGCTTCCGGGTGTCCGGCCAGTTCACGTCCGGCGCGGTACCCCGAGGCCGCGGACCAGTCACCGTAGAGCAACGGTGGTACGACGGCGCCCGCGTCCTTGAGCGAGCGGTGCCACGCCTCGGCCCGGCGGCGCGCCGCGTAGGAGTCGCGGGGCCCCGCGACGTGCCAGACCGTTCGGTGGCCGAGGCCCAGCAGGTGCGCGACGACGCTGCGGGTGCCTTCGGCCTGGTCGATGTCGACGTTGGCGTAGCGGTGGCCGGTGTCCCCGTCGGCGAAGACCACGGGAACGGTGGACGGCAGCCGAAGTTCGGGGGTGTCCAGGATCTGCGACTCGATGAGGATGATGCCGTCCACCGACTGGACCATCAGTTGCTGGAACGCCTGGCGCACGGCGGCTCCGGTCTGCGCGCGGGCCCCCATGAAGTTCACGAACAGGTCGGCTTCGCGGGCGGCGTCGGAGATGGCGGCGAAGGTCCTGGCGTTGCCGTAGGCGCTGATGTCGAAACTGATGACGCCCAGCGTGCCGAACCGCCCGGTGACCAGCGCCCGGGCGGCCGTGTTGGGGCGGTACCCGAGCATCTTCATCGCGGCCAGCACCCGTTCACGGGTGGACGCGTCCACGTTCTCCCGGTTGTTGGCCACGCGGGAGACGGTCTGCGACGAGACCCCCGCCATGGCGGCGACATCGGCCATGGAGGGCGACTGGCGCAGCGGACGGGACCTCGGTGATCTTGCTCCGACCTCGCGCGGCATGTGAACCGGACCTCCGAACCCCATACTCCGAGCCGAGTGCGTGTGCACCCGTACGGATGTTAGCGCCGCGGACCGAAAGGGCGGGCGCTCGTGCTACTCGCCGGTTCTCTTGACATGTACAGCCACCGCTTCGACACTCTCCCCACCTCTCGATGTTAACGCAAACATCCCGCTGCGCGGCGTGGAACCCGCTCGCGCGCCCGGTGCCGCTGCGGCCGGACCGGCCCCTTCGATGCACCTGCACCGGCACGGCGCAGCCACGCGTTCCTCCCCCGCGTACCCCCCTTCCCGCTCCCGCTCCCGCTCCCGACAGGAGACCGGCTGTGCTCGCCATCCGAAGAAGGCCCCCGTGGAACGCCCGGCGCTGTATGCCCACCGCCCTCGCCACCTCGCTCGCGGCGGTCGCCGCGCTCCTCGTCGGCGGCGCGGCGTCGCCTCCGGCCGCAGCCGCCCCCGTCCGGCCGGCAGCGGTCCCCGTCCGACTCGATCCCGCCTACCAGCAGGCGCCGTTCGAGGGATGGGGCACCGCACTCGCCTGGTTCGCCAACGTCACGGGCGGCTGGCCCGATGCCCAGCGCAACCGGCTCGCCGACGCCCTCTACGGCACCGAAGGACTCGGCCTCACCATCGCCCGCTACAACATCGGTGGCGGCGACGGCCCGCAGACCGCTCCCTACATGCGCGCCGGGGCAGCCGTACCCGGCCACTGGAGCCGGCCCGGCCCCCAGGCGCCCGACGGGTGGGATCCGGACAACCCGGATCACTGGGACCCGCACGCCGACGGCAATCAGCGCTGGTGGCTCGAGGCCGCCAAAGCCCGGGGCGCCGACACCTTCGAGGCGTTCTCGAACTCACCGCCGTATTTCATGACCGACAGCGGACTCGTCTCCGGCGCGGTCGACCCCATGCACGACAACCTCCGCCCGGACCAGTACGAGCGCTTCGCCGCCTACCTGGCCGGGGCCCTGCGGCGCGTACAGAGCAGCACGGGCGTCACCTTCGCCTCCGTGTCGCCCGTCAACGAGCCGGGCACCGCCTACTGGCGCGCGGGCGGACTCCAGGAAGGCTCGCACTGGGCGCCCGAATCCCAAGCCCGCATGATCATGACGCTGCGCGCCGAGCTGGACCGCGAGGGGCTGCGCACCACGATCGCGGCGATGGACGAGACGAACCCGGACATGTTCCGCGCCAACTGGGACGGTTACGGCAGTACGGTGCGCTCCGCCGTCGGACGGCTCAACGCCCACACATACGGGACGAACGGGCGCAGCGGGGCGCGGGACATCGCCAAAGGCGCGCACAAGCCTCTGTGGATGTCGGAGGTGGACCTCGGCGGCACGGTCCCACAGAGCTTCACCGACATGAGCCCGGCCCTCGACCTCGCCGAGCGCATCACCGACGACCTCACTCAACTCGAACCGCGCGCCTGGGTGCTGTGGCAGGCCGTGGAGGACTACGAGAACATGACCCCGGCCCACGAGGACTCCAACTGGGGCCTCATCCAGACCGACTTCACCCCGGTCGACGCCGACGACGAGCCGCTGCGCAAGAACAAGAAGTACTGGGCCATGGCCCAGTACACCCGGTTCATCCGGCCCGGTTCCCGCGTCATCGGCACGGACGACGACCACACCCTGGCCGCAGTGCGTCCCGGTGGCCAGGGCGCGGTCGTGGTCCACACCAACCCCACGGGTTCGGCCCGGACGATCACCCTGGACCTCACCGGCTTCCGGAACGTCTCCCCCGCACCGGTGGAGCGCTACACCACGGACGCGACCCGCAACGTCCACCGGGAAGCCGACGTCTCCACCACCGGCAAGCGCCTTACCGTGACCCTGGCCCCCCGCTCGGTCACAACCCTCGTCGTACCGGGTGCGTCCGACGTCGACCCCGAGCGGGCGACCCCCGCCGCCGGCCCCCTCCTTCTCGTCAACGACCACAGCGGTCTGGCCCTCACCGCCCCCCCGCCCGGAGCCGGCAGCGCAGTGGTCCAGCGCCCCCCGAACCCGCCCGACACCGCGCAGCAGTGGACTCTCGCCAGGTCGGTGCCCGGCGACTGGAGCAGCACGACTTCGTACCGGTTGACGAATGCGGGCAGCGGCCGAGCCCTCGCGGTCGCCGACGGCGACGGCGACGGCCAACTCACTCTGCTTCCTCCGGGACCGTCCGCGCAGCAGCAGTGGATGCTTTCCACCTCCGGAGACGGGCACCACACGTTGATCAACAGCGCGACCGGCACTCTCCTTGACGTCACCGGCGCCTCCACCTCGGACGGCGCACCGGTCGGCACGTACCGGCCCAACACGGGGCGAAACCAGTCCTGGACCTTCCGCGCGGACCCGGCGGGCGGGTAGTCCGGACGGTGTGGCACGCACTGCCGGTGGCGGACCCTGCGGCCCGTCACCGGCCGCGCCAGGTCGGGGGAAGCGTTGCCGGGCATTCACGTACCGGCCGCATTGGTTGCGTAAACATGAGCCGGCTCGCCCCGGGGCGGCCCCCTCGCGCCCCATACCGTCGGAAGGACTGCACACCCATGAAACGCAGGTCTCTGATCGCCGCAACAGCCGGTGCCGTCGCCCTCGGCTCCGCGAACACGTCGCCGGCCGCGGCACAGCCACTCGGCGAGGCCCCCGCCGCGCCTCTGTCCACGTTCAACGTCATCAGCGACATCCAGGGCGACCTGCACGACTTCGCCGTCGCCCTGCGGGACATCCGGGCCACCGCCCCGCACGGTTCGGGGCTCGCGGTCGCGGGCGACATCACTCCGCGCGGCTACGACTTCGAATACGCGGCGGTCCGACAGGTACTGGAACGGGGCCCGCGCCCGCGCGAAATCGCCTGGGCCCTCGGCAACCACGAGTTCTACGTCCCGAAGTACGCCGATCCACAGACACTCTCCCTGGCCACCTGGCCCAACGGCACCACGGAGGACTCCCTGTTCCGCAGCTTCCACCGGTTCGCCGGGCGTGGCACCGTGCACGCCGAGACCACCTTCGGCGGCATACCCGTCCTCACCATCGGCACCGAGCGGTACATGCACTACCACGACTCCCAGCTCTGGGACGAAGTATGGCTGAGCGAAGCTCAGTTGCGGTGGCTGGAGGAGCGCCTGCGGCATTGGGCCGGGAGCCGCAAGCCGGTCATGGTGATCGCGCACCACCCCCTGCCGAACACGGTCTCGGGTACGCGGAACAAGCTCTACACGAGCGACTACCTCCAGGCGGACGCCCTCCTCGGGCTGCTGGGACGCTACCGCGACGTGTTCCTGTTCAGCGGACACACGCACTGGGATCTGTCGCTGTCCGACTGGTACGTGCGGCGCGTCGTGCCCGGCACGGCGAACCTGGACGGGTTCTCGGTGATCAACACGGGGGCGGTGCAGACCGGCTTCGCCGACAACGGCCAGGGGGGCGAGAGCACGGTCCCCGGCGTCTTCAACCAGGGCCTCCAGGTGGAGGTGCACCGTGACCGCGTGGTCATCAGGGCCCGGGACTTCGCGGCCGGTGCATGGCTGAAGCAGATATCCGTCCCGCTGGCGACCACGATCTGACCCGTGGATCCCGTGCCCCGAAGGTGACGCTGCGGTCGTGGGCTCTGCACGGAATGTCGAATTTGTTTACGAACTGTTGACATTCGGGTGACGCGTGCGCCAGCCTCTGCTCAAAGTTGTTGGTTCACGCGCAGAAATGTTGGTTCCTGTGCACATGGGGAGCGGGACTCCCCTGTGCCGGGTACCGGCGTGCGCGCGGTGACATCAAGGATCTGCATGCGAAGAGTGAGATCCGTCCTCGTCGGCCTGAGCCTGCTCCTCCCCGTTCTCGGCGGAGCGCCGACGGGGCTGGCGGCGCCCGTCACCACCGAGCCCGGCACCCAGTTCCCGGACAGTGCGGGGCAAGGGGTGCAGGCTCACGGCGGCGGCGTACTCAAAGTCGACGACTACTACTACTGGTTCGGCGAGGACCGCGGCGACGACAACAAGTTCCGCTACGTCTCGGCGTACCGCTCCAAGGACCTGAAGAACTGGGAGCCCCGCGGCCACGTCCTGACACAGGAGGCGGATCCCGAGATCCGTTCCGCCGTGATCGAGCGGCCCAAGGTCCTCTACAACGAGAAGACCAAACAGTTCGTCATGTGGATGCACAAGGAGGCGGACGACTCCTACGCCGAGGCCCGCGCCGCCGTAGCGGTCTCCCCCACGATTGACGGCCCCTACACGTGGAAGGGATCCTTCCGCCCGAAGGACGCCTCCGGCGCCGCATACATGTCCCGCGACATCACCGTGTACGAGGACAAGGCCGCCGGCAAGGCCTACATGATCTCCTCCGCCAACTACAACGCCGATCTGCACATCTACGAACTCACCGACGACTACACGCAGGTGAAGGACCTGGTGGCCAACCCCTGGCCGGGCCAGAACCGCGAGTCACCGGCACTCTTCAAGCGCGGTGACGTCTACTTCATGCTCACCTCCGGGACCAGCTACTGGGACCCCAACCAGCAGAAGTACGCCACCGCCACCAGCCTGGCGGGACCGTGGTCGCCCATGAAGGACGTCGGAAGCCACGACGGCCACCACTCCCAGACGGCGTTCGTCCTGCCCGTGGAAGGCAGCGACACCACCTCCTTCCTCTACATGGGAGACCGCTGGGCAGGCGTGTGGTCCGACCCCAAACACGTCAACGACTCCACGTACGTGTGGCTCCCACTGGCGTTCCCCACGGCCACGACCATGGTCCTCCCGTGGTACCCCCAGGTCTCGATCGACACCGCGACGGGCCGGATATCCGGCTCCGGAGGCGATCCCCAGACGATCACCAACAAGGGGAACGGCGCCTGCGCCACCGTGCCCGGCAGCTCCTCGGACAACCAGGTGCCGGTGACCCAGGAAACCTGCGCCGGCACCCTGAACGGCCAGTGGCGGTTCACCGACAACAGCAACGGCTTCGTACGTGTCCTCGCCCAGCACAGCGGCAAGTGCCTGGACGTCGCGGACAAGTCGACCGCCGACGGCGCCGAGGTGGAGCAGTACGACTGCGGCTGGGGGGACAACCAGCGCTGGCGCTTCGAGACCCTCCCCGACGGGTACGTGCGCATCGTCGCCAAGCACAGCAGCAAATGCCTTGCCGTCCGCGGCGGATCCACCACGGCCGGCGCCCACATCGTCCAGTCGGCATGCGACGGCTCGCCCGCTCAGGCCTGGAAGGTCTCCGCCGCCGGTCCGGTCGATCCCACCCATCCCACCGACCCGACCGACCCGCCTGCTCCCGGTTCTGCCGAGCGGCAGCTCACCACCTCGGTCGGAGCCGGCGTACTGACCATGGCCACCACGGCGGAACCCGTCCGGCTCCCCCCTGTCGACTTCGGCACCGGCGGCACTTCGGCCGGACAGCTGGGCACCGTCACCGTGAAGGACTTCCGCGGCGGCACGGCCGGCTGGTCCCTCACCGGCAAGGTCACCGACTTCGCCGGTCCGCGCGGGAAGATCGAGGCCAACCGGCTGACGTGGACTCCCCTCTGCTCCACCCGGAGCGACAGCCCCAGTACGTGCGCTGCGGGCAGCCCGGGCGTCGTAGGCAAAGACGGCGCGACCCTGGCCTCCGCCGCCGCCGGTGACGTGACGGGCGGAGAGTTCGCCGCCGACGCCACCGTGTCCCTCGACATCCCGAAGTACACCCCCGTCGGCAGCTACTCCGGCGTCCTCTCCCTCACCCTCCTCTGACAGCGCCCGCGGGCCGGACACCACGCGTCCGGCCCGCGCCGCCCGGAAAGCTGACGAGTCATGCGCACCGCCTTCGTTGCCCTGTTCCTTCTCCTGCTGACGACCCTTTCCCCCACACCGGCCGGGGCGGCGGACAACGGCGAGTGGTCGGTCAGGCCCGCGGACTCCACGATCACGCCGCGGGCCGCCTTCGAACTTCCGGCACAGCCCGGCACGACGCTCACCGACCGCGCGGTCGTCACCAACACCACGACGGCAGCACTGACGTTCCGCCTCTACGTCGCCGACGCCCACAACACGGAACGCGACGGCGGACTGGCCGTACGCGGCATCGATGAGACCCAGCGGGACGTCGGCACCTGGGGAAAACCCGAGCTGGACACCGTCACGGTGCCGGCCCGTTCGGCAGTGACGGTCGGCGTCACCCTCACCGTCCCCCGTGACGCCTCGCCCGGCGACCACGTGGGCGCCCTCGTCGCGGTCGACACCCGCGTGCGGCCTGCCGACGGCTCCCACCTCGGCGTCCAGCGCGGAGTCGGGGCCAGGATCTATCTGCGCGTCGAAGGGCCGCGACAACCCGGCCTGGCCGTGGAGGACGTACGGTTCACGGCGCGGAGCCCGCAGATACCGTGGTCCGGCACCCGCGAATCGACCGTTGCCTACACCCTGCACAACACGGGTAACGTCAAGCTCGCCCCTCGGGTCTCCCTCCGCGTCAGCGGTGTCGTCGTGGGAGGGCCCGGCGAACGGCGGCTCGCGAACGTACCGGCCGAGCTGCTCCCGGGGCAGAAGGTCAGGCTCACCGAGACCTGGGCGGGTGCCCCCATCGCGGGCTGGGGCCGGCTCACCGTCACGGCGAGCGCGGACGACGTCCGCGGTTCGGGAACCGACGGCTTCCTGAAGGTCCCGTGGCTCTTCGCGGTATGCCTGGCGCTCCTGTCGGCCGCCTGGTTGCTGCTCCGCCGCCGGCGCATGGCCGCCCGCGCGGCAAGGTGCTCGTAGAAGCCGGTCCACTGCCCATCGGTGGCGACACCGGCAGGTTCCGGGGTGCTGTGGGTGTCGGTGGCCGTTTCGATGTCGGTGCCGGCGTGCATGGCGGGGTCTTGGCGGTGGGGGGTGTAAGCGCTGTCGGCGATGCTTCGCCGGTCCGGGCCGCGGTTGTTACCGCAGGAGGTGGTCGAGGATGGCCGAGGCGAGTGCCGCGTCGAGGGCGCCCACACCGGTGAGATCGGCGACCGTGATCGCCGTCTCGGGGCGGTCGGGGGGCGTTTCGAGAAGCCGGCCGACCGCGATGTCGCTGTCGGGGGCGACGGCCCCGGCGCGGACGGCATGGCCGAAGTCGCCGTGGTCGAGGCACTGGGCGTGGTCGTCGGTCGCGATGAGCTGCGCACGGGCGAAGAGCGCCGGTGGCAGCTCGTTCTTGTGCGGCATGTCCGTGCCGATGCCGGTCACGTGGGTGCCCTCGGGGACGTCGGCGGCGTTCAGGACGGGTGCTGTCGCCGGTGTGGTGGTGATGACCATGTCGGCGCCGGCAGTCTGCTGTGCGGAAGCGGGCCGGGCTGGGAGGCCGTTCTTGTGGAGTTCCTCGCACAGGGCTGCTGCGTTGTGCAGGTTGCGGCCGTGGACAAATATCTGGCTGATGGTGCGGAGTTTGGCCAGCCAGACGGCTTGGAGGAGGGCCTGCTCCCCGGTTCCGAAGAGGCCCAGGGTGAGGGCCGTGGGCCGGGCCATGGCGTGGGTGACCAGTGCTCCTGCGGCAGCGGTGCGCCAGGCGGTCAGCATGCCGCGGTCGTCGAGGATGGCGCGTATCTGTCCGGTGCGGGCGCTGATGACGCAGACCAGGCCGTGGTTGGAGCGGAGGCCGAGACCGTGGTTGCCGTAGAAGCCGGTCGCGATCTTGACGGTGAAGTCGGTGGCGCCGGTGATCCAGCCGGCTTTTACATGGCAGTCCCCTTTGGCTTCGGGGAAGTCCATGTGCAGGGGCGGCGGGACGCTGGTGCGGCCTTCGGCGTGGGCGATGAGAGCGTCACGGACGGTGCCCAGGACCATCTGGGGGGTGGCGGCCTTCTCGATGGGGCCCGTGTTGAAGACGGGCAGGGTCGTCGTCATCGGCCCGTTCGCATCCACGAGGCGAAGGCGGCCAGGCCTTCTTCCGGGTTGCGGCGGCCGATGCCGATGCGGAACCGGTCGGTGGGGGTGGCCGTGAGTTCGGAGTGGTAGATGCTGGCGGGCAGCAGCAGGACACCTGCTTCCTCCACCAGACGGGTGCAGAAGTCCTCCACCCCGTCAGCGCCGAGGTAGCGGGGGTAGGCGACGCACCCTCCGTCCGGGGCCTGCCATGCGAAGTCGTCCGGGAACTCGGCGAAGAACGCCTCGAACGCCGGCAGGTTCGCCGCGACGAGCGCACGGTTGCGGCGCAGGATCGGCTCGCGGGCCTTGAGCGCGATACGGGCCAGGACCTCGCTGGGCGCGGAGTTGCAGATGGTGGTGTAGTGCTTGGCCCGCTCCAGGCGCGAGAGCAGCTCGCGGTCGCGGCAGGTGATCCAGCCGATCCGGAGGCCGGGCAGCCCCAGGGACTTCGACATCACGTTCAACGACAAGGCGCGTTCGGAGAGATCGGTGGCCTGCGGGAGGATGCGGGCCGGGTCCCGTTCCAGGCCGCGGTAGACCTCGTCGCTGAACAAGCGGATGCCGCGCTCGTCGCACAGGCGGGCCAGCGCGGCGAACTCGGCCGCGTCGATGACCTTGCCGGTGGGGTTGTTGGGGAAGTTCACCGAGACGAGGCGGGTATTGGGTCGTATGGCCGCCGCCACCTCGTCGAGGTCCAGGGCCCAGTCCCGCTCGGGGTCGAGGGCTACGCCGGTGACCTCGCACAGTGCCAGCGGCACGGTCTCGGCGGCCTGGTAGTTCGGCGTCACCACCACGGCGTGGTCCCCGGCGTCGAGCAGGACGTTCATCGCCAGGTAGAGGGCTTCCTCGGCCCCCGCGAAGCAGAGGACGTCATCGGCGTCGGCGTGCTCGTAGGTCTGTGCGATCACTTCGCGCAGGGCGCTGTCACCGAACGTCTCGGTATAGCCCAGGGACAGGTTCTCGAAGGCGTCGCGGTCCTTGTCGTCGGCCAGGGAGAGGAGCTCGCCCAGCGTCATGGTCTGGACATCGGAGGCGGTCAGGTGGTGGCGGGCGGTGAACTCCCACCGCGAGAAGTACGTTTCCAGACGGAAGTCGGGCAGCCGGGTCATGGTGCATCAGTCCTTTGCGCTCGGTGCTCGGAGCTCGGCCAGCAGGCCGTAGACAGTGGAACGGGACACCCGCAGGGCTCCGGCGACGACCGGGGCGGCGCGGCGCACCGCGAACACCCGGGCCTCATCCAGCCGGCCGAGAACGGCCAGGCGGTCCTGGCGGGTCATGCGTTCGACGGGGCGCCCCGTCTCACGGACGTAGCTTCCGATGATGTGCTGGATGCGCTCGGACCAGTCCTGCTCGAACAACGGCTCCGGCCGCTGCACCGTGGGGGCGCCGAAAGCGGACAGGACCGCGGCGGCCTGTTCCAGCGGGGTTCGGTCGAGATTGATGCACAGCACCGCCGACGGCCGGCCCTGCTCATCCCGCAGAACCGAGCTGACCGATGTCAGCCGACGGCCGTCGACGAGCAGCTTCTCGTACGGCCCGAACACATCCTGTGCCGACGGTTCGAGATCGTCCAGCTCGCCGAGCAGCGAAGGATCGCCCGGGCCCCGGGCCGTCATCGGGTTCCAGATCTCCAGAACCCGATCGGTCCGCGGATCGTGCAGGACGACCTCGGCGTACGGACCGAGCAGCAGTGCCACCGCCTGGCACACCGGCCCCCACATCCGAATACGAGGGTCCCGGCCCTCTTCCACTTCACCCATACCTGGACTGTACGTCCAGACTGGACAGAAAGTCCATACGCATTTGGGACGACACCCCGGACACCGATCCCCCACCCCAGACGGCCAGCACCAGCACAGCCGGCAGGCCCACACAGGCAGAGCATCGGGAAGGAGAACCTGGGCACGGCCCGGTTTTCACCCGCGCGGCTGATCGAGCGGAGCATCGGAGGCGGCCGACTGCCGACGCCGAGGGCGGGCGCTGCGTCCGGTGCGACGGCGAGATCCTCGGCCACGCGCTGGCCCCCGACGACCTACTGGAGTTCCCGCGGCGCGCCGGCCTGGACCCCGACGACGTCCACCTGGAGGGATCCGCTCCTGATCGAGTGGCGCGGCGGCAGACCGGCCGTCTGGAGCCCGGATCCCGGCGAGGAGTGATCAGCGGGCCGCCACCCGGAGAAGGGGAGCGCGCACCAGAGGAGCCGCGTGCTTGGACGCCGGACCGGTTGATTGGGCGGATGGGCGGATGGGCGGATGGGCGGATGGGCGGATGGGCGGCCCGGTGCTACTGCCGCCAGAGCGCTCTGGTCACCGGGCCTCGCCCGCGCACGCCCAATCGACGCGGACGGAACCGACCACAGCCACGGCCACCCACCGCTCGGCATCGGAAGCACGGCGTTCGGAATCCTGGGTGACATGCACGCGCGAGGGTCGACGACCCGGCGCTGACACCCGCCACTGCCAACCGCAGCCGCGCCCGTCCCTCATCCCCACACCTCCCACGCGCAGCAGCCCCGGCGTCGAAGCCGCCGAGGACCAAGAGCCGGGGGCCGGATGGGAGAGGCCGGTCCCGGCGGCGTCGTGACGGGCCGTTGGAACCACGCGGGCGGCCTCTCGCGAGCATGGGCCCGCGAGAGCGCCGACAGCCCGATGGTGGGAGCTGGCCTACGCGCAGCGGCCGCTCGTGTACAGGGTCAGCCAGTCGTCCGAGGTTCCGTCGGCCGGCTTCCTGTCGGGGACGTCTTCGTACCAGGTGGCGTCAGCAGAAGCGGTGCAGGAGGTGGCCGGGCTCTGCAGAATGAGGTTCCCGTCGATGCGGAGATCGTCCCCGCTTGCGATGGATCCGCTGCCGCTCGGAGCGCACAGCATCCGGGTGGAACCGTCCAGGACGCAGCTGCCCACCCAGGCGCCGCTGGTGCCCTTGACCAGGGTGAGGGAGGAGCCCTCCTCGGTGAGGAAACCGGCCCCGTTCAAGGCGCTGACCTGAAGGCGCCAGCCCGTGCTGTAACTGCATGGGCCCTGGCCGCACGAGACCACAGGCGTCCACGCGTAGTTCGAGCCCGGCGTGAGAGTGTCGGTAGTGGAAGCGAAGTACCAGTTGCCGCTCGCCGCAGACGCCGCCTGGGAGCACACCAACACCGCAGCGGACACCGCCAAGACCGCCGCGGCCGTGCGCCGGGTCAACTTGATCCTTTTGAACATCACTGTCCTCATCTCTCGGGTGACAGGGCCTCATCCAGGCACCCCTCAAACGCCGGTGGGGGCACACCGGCCATGCCCTCAGCAGCACATACGGGCGCACGAGACCGAACCCGCCGGACACCGGGGCGGGTGTACGGGGCCGGGCCCCAGGGGAACGACCTCTAGGCGAACTCGTTGCCTGACCCTTGGAGGTCTGCGACTGGGGTGATCACGTTGCCGATCCCGTTGTTCACCGAGTCACCGAAGCTCTGAGCGTTGAAGTTGAACGACTCGTCCCGTGAGACGCTCCCGATGTTGCCGCGGCTGTCACCCTGACTGGCCATCGCGGTTCCCGTGAACGACAGGGCGGCCCCCGCGAGGGCAAGAGCAGCAAGTACGCGCTTGGTGTTGTTCATGCCCAGCCAACGATCTTGAATCCCGGCGGGTTACGTCCGGACCGGGCAGATCCGGCCCGGTACGCGATCCGGAGCGTCATCCATCCGAGAGGCACAGCGGGGCCGTCAGAGCTAGTCTCCGGCCCTGCTGCGGCACGATGACGCCATGCGCCGCCGGCCCCCATCGAACCTACTGGACTGACGACGGCGGATACCCGGTCGGCAAGAGCAAGGGCGGCCCCGGTCAGACCTGGACCCTCACCGCCGGGAAGCCCACCACGCAGACCCAGACCGACCCGGTCAAGGCCATCGCACTCACCGGCCTGTTCGGCCCTATCGCCAGCCTCATCGGCAGCTGACACCCCGACAACACCCGGCCCCAGCAGCGGAGCTGACGGGCACTGGGCGGCGTGTGCCGGGCCGGTCGGTGAGCCGGGTGCATCTCAGGCCTGGGCATCTGCTGCGGACGCGGGGGGAGCGGCCGACCCTCCAGAACCGGGTCCACTCCGCTCCCCCACCCCAGATCCCGGTCACCCGCGGGTAGTGCGGGAGACCGGGGATGTTTCACGCGGTCTTGACCTTCCGGGCCAGCCTCGCGGGCGCGTTCACACTCTCCCTGAGGTTCTTGCCCGGCTTGAACGCAACGGTGTTGCTCGCCTCGATCGCCACCGGGGCGCCCGTCTGAGGGTTCTTCGCCGTACGCGCGCCCCGGTGGCGCTTCTCGAAAGTACCGAACCCGACCAGGGTCACAGTGTCCTTATCGAGCGCCACCGTGATCGCGTCCAGGATCCCCTGGTGGACCTGGCTCGCCTTCTCCGTGGTGAGGCCACAGTGGCTGGCGATGACCGCGCTCAACTCCGACTTGTTCATACTTTCCGCCTTCTCTCTCGAACCGGCCACTGCCGGGAACCCACACTCCGTCCTCACAAGGTGAGGCCGGATCTGTATGCCGCGCACTTCACGCCGTGGGGCCAATGACCCCACCACCGCGAGCTCAGTTGACGGCGGCCTTCAAGCCCTTGCCCGCCTTGAACCCCGGAACCTTCGCCGCGGAAATCTTGATCGCCTTACCGGTCTGTGGATTCCGCCCCGTCCGCTCGGCACGCTCCTTGACACTGAACGTGCCAAACCCCACCAGCACCACGTCATCCCCCTGCTTCAACGCACCCATAATCGACTCGGTCCAGGCATCCACCGCCTTACCGGCCTCCGCCTTGGCAATATCGGCACTGGCCGCAACCGCGTCGATCAGCTCACTCTTGTTCATGACCCTCGCACCTACCTCATGCCACCGGACCAGCGATCGCCGGTCACCCCACCATCCTCACGGCACCACACCCCAATCCGGCGGATTTCAGCCCAAAGACACCCCCTGCCCGTCACCCCGGCTCTCGCCTCCCCACCCCCGCGCCTTCCGGCTCCGCGTCCAGGACCAAGGACACACTCGTCGCCTACCGCGCGTTCGAGGACGACGTACTGATCTCATCGGCTGGTGGCCTCCGTGGCGGGAACAGCCCCTGCTTCCCAGCGTCGGGCCTCTGCCGGAACGTCCGCGGTCCGCGCACGTACCGCCGCGAAATCGGGTGCAACAGTTCCTGGACGAGTCGCCGTCAGAGCTGAGAGGGCTGTTCTCAGCTAAAGGTTGTCCCGTAACTGCTGGCGTGGTTCCGCGTTGATGCCGTCATGGGCGGGGTGATCTCGGCGAGCGATCCGATGTGGATCGAGCCGTTCTCAGGACTGAGCGAGTCGCAGTTCCGCAAGCTGGTCGCGTTGGTCCGCCGACGGGGTGGTGACGTTTAGCGCGGCCGGCCGTGGCGGCTCGGCCTGGACGACCGGGTGCTGCTTGTGGCCACCTACTGGCGGACCAACCTGACGTTGCGGCAGGTTGCGCCGCTGTTCGGGATTTCGAAGTCCGCCGCGGACCGGGTGCTGGACCACCTCGCGCCGTTGCTGGCGATCTCACCCGCACGCCGTCCGCGGCGGGACACCGTGCTGATCGTCGACGGTACCCTCGTGCCGACCCGGGACCGGACGATCGCAGCCTCCAGCAAGAACTACCGCTACTCCACCAACCAGCAGGTCGTGATCGACGCCAACAGTCGACTCGTGGTCGCGGTCGGCCTGCCGCTGCCCGGCAACCGCAACGACTGCCGAGCCTTCACCGAGTCTGGCGTCGACCGCGCCTGCCGGGACGCACCGGTCCTGGCCGACGGCGGCTGCCAGGGCACCGGGGCACTCATCCCGCACCGACGCCGTCGCGGCCAGGAACACCTCACCCCCGAGCAGGAAGCCGACAACGCCGTCCACCGCAGAGCCCGCGCCCGGGTCGAACACGTCTTCTCGCTGATGAAGAACTGGAAGATCCTCCGCGACTGCCGCCTACGCGGAACCGGGGTGCACCACGCCATGCTCGGCGTCGCCCGGCTCCACAACCTCGCACTCAGCGGATGAGCTGGTCCCACCTCACCGTGAACTCCTCGCGTCCGTCCAGTGTCGTGACGCCGTGCGGCGAGGTGGAGACCGTCACGACCCCGTCCCCGGCCGTCGCCTCGGCGTCGCCCTGGACCACGCACGCCACCGTGACCTCGACGGGGTAGTCGGAATCGGGGGTCAGCTCACCGAACTGCGCGAACATCGCGCACTTGTCGATCAGCGACCAGGGCTGTCCCGCAGCATCGATGAACCGCACCTCGACGATGCCGGGGAACGGCTCGTCGTCCACCCACCGCACAGCTTCACAGCGCAGCTCAGGCACTCAGGCTCCCCCTCCCAGACTCGCTCCAGCGCGGCAACGACCGCCAGTATGCCCGAGGCCAACACCGACTTACGGGACAGCCTTTAGGACTGGTGAGGAATCGACCGGTCATGTGAGCGTACGTGTTGCGGGCAGGCCGCAGATCTAGGTCGACCACCATCGCCGCCTTGAGGACTCCGTCGCGCCGAACGGACCACACCCGCTCGCGCCGGTAGGCCCCCAACGAACTCGACCCGCCGCGGCGGTCCGCAATTTTCGCCCACAGCACTGTGCCCTCGTCCGAGAAGATTCAGGCCAGGTCGCCGGCGACCGGCAGCGCAGGCCCGGCTCCGCCCCGATCAACTGCCGTCAGCCCGTATGCCGCACCAGGGACACCAAGAGCGGCCGCGGCTACCCCGCGATCCGTCCGCTGATTCGAGCCGAAGTCCCCATGACAAGGTGCCCGTCGCCCCGCCCGGAAGGCCGTAGCCACTGAATGGCTCAGAGGCGTCGTGTCCGTCCGCGTTCGGCTGCGCTAGCGTCGCCCTCCCAACACCATGGGGAGGTCTCGTGCGCGCTCTCGTCTATCTGGGTCCAGGCACCGCCGAACTGCAGGACCGACCCACCACACGCGTCGTGAACGGTGATGACGTCGTGGTGGAGATCGTGGGTACGGGGGTCTGCGGTACGGATCGCAAGATCCTGCTCGGGCGGTTCCCGGCCCGGCCTGGCGTGGTGCTCGGACACGAGTCGGTGGGCGTGGTGCGGGAGACCGGGCCGCAGGTGCGAACGGTCGGGGTGGGCGACAGGGTGGTGGTCAACCCGACGCTGTACTGCGGCTGGTGCACTCCATGCCGCCGGGGAGCGACCAACTTCTGCC
Source organism: Streptomyces sp. WM6372 (assembly GCF_001279655.1). Classification (NCBI taxonomy): domain Bacteria; kingdom Bacillati; phylum Actinomycetota; class Actinomycetes; order Kitasatosporales; family Streptomycetaceae; genus Streptomyces; species Streptomyces sp. WM6372. The sequence goes on from NZ_LGDB01000222.1 coordinate 28,607, forward strand.
GTCACAAGGCCGGGACCGAGGTCGGCGTCGACCGGGACGGTACGTACGCGGAGTCCGTGACCTTGCCGGAGCGTTTCGTCGAGCGGGTTCCCGCCGGGCTGTCCTTCCGCAGTGCGGTCCTGATCGAGCCGCTTGCGTGCGTCCTGAGCAACGTCCGGGCCGCGTCCGTCACCTTCGACGACACCGTGGTGGTGCTCGGCGCGGGCCCGATCGGAATGCTGACCGCATGGGTGGCCGCCCGCCAGGCACGCCGGGTCACGGTCGCCGAACCGGACGGCTATCGGCTGGAGCGGGCCCGCGAACAGTTCGCGCACGTGGTGGACGTGGCCGGAGCGGACACGGCCGAGGCCGTGGTGAAAGCATCGGGTGGCGAGCGTCCCTCCGTCGTATTCGACACCACGGGCACCGGCCTGGACGCGGCGCTGCGTCTGATCGACGACGGCGGCCGGATCGTGGTGATGGGCTTCGACGACACCTACACCGTGCCCCTGCGCCCGCTCCAGCTCACGAACCGGGGCATCCAGCTGATCGGCGCCGGGGACTACCGGGCGGATATCTTCCCGGTCGCCGTGGACCTGGCCGCCGAACTCGGCGACCCGCGGCGGCCCGGCAGCGGCCCCGTACCGGTCCTGGAGCGGCTGGTGACGCACGAGTTCCCGCTCGAACGGTACGCGGAGGCCTTCACCGCGCTCGGCGGCCTCACCCCGGGCGACGGGGGCCATGGCACCGGACGGCCACCGCGCTACGACGCGCTCAAGGTCGTCATCCGCTCGCACTCCGGCCCGGTCGGCGCCGACGGCTGGCCGGTGGGCGCGTGAGCGCGCCGCGACTCGGCTCGATCGAGTCCGGCGGGACCAAGTTCGTCTGCCTGGTCGGCTCGGCCCCCGACCGGATCGAGGCCGAGATCCGGTTCCCGACCGGCGAGCCGGGCCCCACCCTGGCCCGGGCCATCGCCTTCTTCCAGGAGACGGCGGCCGCGAGCGGACCCTTGGACGCGATCGGCATCGCCTCCTTCGGCCCCCTCGAACTGCGCCCGGGACATGCGAGGTTCGGCCACCTCGCCGCCACGCCCAAACCCGGCTGGTCCGGGGTGGACGTCGCCGGCCCGGTCGCCGCCGCGCTGGGCGTGCCGGTGGGCATCGACACCGACGTCAACGGTGCGGCCCTCGGCGAGGGCCGCTGGGGCGCGGCGCGCGGCCTGGACACCTACGTCTACCTCACCGTCGGCACCGGCATCGGCGGCGGCGCGGTGATCGGCGGCGAGGTGGTCAGCGGCCTGGTCCACACCGAGATGGGCCACCTCGCGGTGCCCCGGATCGCGGGCGATTCCTTCCCCGGCTCCTGCCCCTTCCACGGCGACTGCTGGGAGGGGCTGGCGGGCGGCGAGGCGATGGGAGCCCGCTGGGGGACCCCGGCCGAAGAACTGACCGGCGAAACCCTGCGCGAGGCGCTGCGGCTGGAGGCGGCCTACCTCGCCGCGGGGCTGCGCAACATCGTCTACACGACAGCGCCCCAACGGATCGTGATCGGCGGTGGTGTCGCGGAACTCCCCGGGCTGTTCCCGCTTCTGCGTGCCGAACTGACCCGGACGCTGGCCGGCTACCCCGGGCTGCCCGAGCACGTGGCCGAGGACTTCGTGGTCCCGGCACTGCTCGGCCGGCTCGCCGGTCCGGCGGGCGGTCTGGTGCTGGCGGCCGGGGCGGCCGCCGCCGCACGGCCTCGGCGCGGCACTGGTCCATCGGGGGGACCGGGCGCGTGAGGGCGGCCCCGGGGCGGGCAGGCTGGGCGGTATGACGCGCCCCGATCCGGTGGGTCTCCTGGACCCGGCCACCCACGCCTGGCTGACCTGGCACGCCCTGCCCGGGGCCCGGCTGCGCGAGGTGGGCCCGCTGCCCGGCGGGTTCACCAACGACATGGCCGTGCTGACCGCCCAGCGCGCCGACGCGGTGGGCGCGGAGCGCTACGTGCTGCGCCGTTACCGGCCGAGCGGCAGCCGGGTTCCGCGCAACACCTGTGCGGTGGAGATCGCCGTCCTCGACCGGGCGGCGGCCCGTACCGTTCCGGTGACCGCGGTGGTCGCGGCCGATCCGCACGGCCGCGCCACCGGCCGCCCCACCCTGCTCTACCGGTTCGTGGACGGGACCCCGCTCAGCCAGGTGCTCGCGGACGGTCCGGTCAGCAGTGACGCGCGGGCCCTGGGCCGGGCCGTCGGTACGGTGCTGGCGCGGATCGGCCGGGTCAGGCTGCCCCGGCCGGGCGTATTCGGCGACTCGTCGCTGGTACCGGATCCGAACGGCGCGGCCCCGCTGGGCGACCTGCCCGCCTTCGTCGACCGCTGTCTGGTCACCGCAGCCGCGAACGGGCCGCTGAGCGGGACGGACTCGGCCGTACTGCGCGCCCTGGCCCGCCGCGGGCGTCGGGCACTCAACGCCGTGGCGAGCGAACGCAGCCTGGTGCACGGCGACTTCAATCCGAAGAACGTCCTGGTCAGACGGCACGCCGGGCAGTGGGCGGTGGCTGCCGTGCTCGACTGGGAGCTCGCCTTCAGCGGCTCCCCCCTCTTCGACGTCGGGAACATGCTGCGCTTCGGCCACGAGTACCCGTCAACGTTCACCACGGGCTTCGTCGAGGGTTTCCTGGGCGGGGACGGCCAACTGCCGGCGGACTGGCCGCGGCTGAGCCGAACGCTGGACCTCTTCGCGCTCGCGGACATCCTTACTGCCCCGCCCGACCCGGCCTACTTCGCCCGCGCGCGCGCCGTGCTGCACCGGTCCGCCACCGACTCGTACTGACCGGGTTCGACCGGGACTCACCGGGGCTGACCGGGGCTGACCGGGGTTCACCGCAGCCGGATCAGCGTGCCTCCGACCGCCCCTCCGCTTTCCCACCAGTCCCGTACGTTGCTCCATTCCCTGAAGACAACTGCTGTCCGTGGAGGTCTCGGAAGCCTGGCAAAAATCATCGGATAAATGGCCAGGAGGTGACACATGCCCTTCTTTTCAGCATCGGGAATGCCGGTTAGTCTGCCTGGACCGAAGCCAAATATCCTTGACTGAGGGAGCGTTCCGCCGTGGAGAACGGAAGTCCGGAAAATGTCCTCACGACGCTCACGCCGACCGTTCGCTGCAACGGAACGCCGCCCACGCCCGCGCTGCGCGAAGGGCCGTACTACAAGCCCGACACCCCCTTCAGGACCAGCTTCCGGGGCGATGTGGACGGGGGTGTCCCGATGCTGCTGCACGGCACCGTGCACACCCCCGCGGGCAAACCGATAGGCGGCACCTTGCTCGACTTCTGGCAGGTCGGGGACGCCGGTGTCTACGACGACGACGGTTTTCGGCTGCGTGGCCACCAGTTCGCGGACGCCGAGGGGCAGTGGCGACTGGAGACGGTGCTGCCCGCCGTGTACCCGGGGCGGACGCGGCACGTGCACGTGAAGGTGCAGCCGCCCGGCGGAGCCGTGCTGACGACGATGCTGTATTTCCCCGGGGAACGCCGAAACCACCTTGACAAGTATTTCCGGCCAGAATGTCTGATGGATGTGCGGGAGACACCCGAGGGCTGGGACGCCGAGTTCACTTTCGTCCTTGACGTGTGAACTCCTCCGCCCGCAGCGCACCGGCGGGAATCATTCTTTCCACTGCCCGGATATATCGATATTCGCCGTCCGGCATGTCTGCGGACGGGAGTCGACAGGAGTCACATGGCCGACCTCATGCGTGCCCAGCGCGGTGCCCGGAGTGACGCACGAAGCGATGCTCGCAACGACGTCCGCGGCGATGCCCTGAGCTACGCGCAGAACCACCTGTACTACCCGGTCAGCGCGTACGAGATGGACCACGGCGAGGGTGTCCACCTGTACGACACCGATGGCAACGAGTACCTCGACTGCGCTTCCGGCACCTTCAACCTGAGCCTCGGCTACGGGCACCCCGAAGTGGTCAAGGCCATGCGCGACCAGGCCGAACGGCTGGTGCACACCACCTCGACCTTCCAGACCGCGCCCGTCAACGAGCTGGTCCGGCGATTGGTCGAGGTCACCCCGCCGAACCTGACCAAGGTGCACCTCAAGGTGTCGGGCGGCTCCACCGCCAACGAGGGCGCGGTCAAGATGGCGCAGCTCGCCACCGGCCGCCGCGACGTCATCACCCTGTTCCGCAGCCACCACGGCCAGACCATGATGACGACGACCATGTCGGGCGAATCCTTCCGCAAGGCCCCCTTCCCGCACCTGATGCCGGGCGTGCTCCAGGTCCCCGACCCCTACTGCCTGCGCTGCTTCTACCGCCAGGCGGGCCCCGACAGCTGCGGCATGCTCTGCGTCGAGCGCATCAACGACTTCCTCGACCACGCCAGTTCCGGCAGCGTCGCCTGCGTGGTCGTGGAACCGGTCTCCGGCAGCGGCGGCAACATCGTGCCTCCCGACGGCTACCTGCCCGCGCTGCGCGCCCTGTGCGACGAACGGGGCATCGTCCTCATCTTCGACGAGATCCAGACCGGCATAGGCCGGGTGGGCCGGATGTTCGCCGCCGAGCACTACGGGGTCCGGCCCGACATCCTGACCACCGCGAAGGGCCTCGGCGGTTCCGGCGCCCAGATCGCGGCCATCGTCGCCGACGAGCGGATGTCCGGGCTGAGCGCCGACCACCACTCCTTCACCTACGGCGGCAACGTCCTCGCCGCCGCGGCGGCGGCCACCACCCTCGACGTGATCGGCCGCCCGGGGTTCCTGGAGAACGTCCGGGGAGTCGGCGCCCACGTCATGGAACGGCTGCGCGCGCTGGCCGCCGGCCACCCCGCCGTCGTGGACGTGCGCGGCCTCGGCCTGATGATCGGGATCGAGATCGGCGACGACCAGGGCCGCCCGCACAGCGACCGGGCCCAGGCCCTGGCCCGGCGCGGGATGGACCACGGCCTGATCCTGCGCACCTCCCGCTACGGCCGGGGAAACGTGATCAAGATCCGCCCGCCACTGATCCTCACCCGCGCCGAGGCCGATCTGCTCTGCGACCGGCTCGAAGCCCTCTTCGCCGCCGAGGCCGCCGCATGACCGGCCCCGAGCACCCCGGCTCCCCGGGGGCCGCGGCCATGCGGCAGTACGTGACCGGCCTGGCCGGAGCCGTCCGCGAGGCCGTACTGGCGGCCCAGCACCGGGCGGGCAGCCGTCTGGTCCGGGGCCACTCGCCGGGCGGGGACGCCCAGTTCGGCCTCGACGAGGTCGCGGAGGCCGCCGTCTGGAAGTACGTCGTCGGCCACGACCTGCCCGTCGCCGTCTACTCCGAGGACCGCGGCCTGCAGTACCACGGCAGCGACCCGGCCCACCTGCTGGTCGTCGACCCCATCGACGGCACCCGGCCCGCCGTCGCCGGCCTGGAGTCCGCCACCGTCTCGGTCGCCGTCGCCCGTATGTCGCAGCGCCCGCGCATCGCCGACGTCGAGCACGCGCTGCTGATGGAACTGCGCACGGGCGCCTACCTCTACGGGGACCGGGCGACACCCGGCATCACCGCGTACGGCTACGACCACCCCGTCCCGGCGCTGACCCGCACCACCGACCCCGCGCGGATGTTCTGGTCGCTGGAGTTCAACGGCCACCCGGCCCACCTGATGACCGAGGCCTACGGCCACCTCATCGACCGCTCGGCCAACACCGGCGGGGTCTTCGTCTTCAACAGCGCCACCTGGTCGATCTCCCGGCTGCTCACCGGCCAGCTCGACGCCTACGTCGACATCGGCAACCGGCTGCTGCGCGACGATCCGGCGCTGCTGCCCGAATTCGAACGCGCCGGCAACGGCCGGATCCTGCACCTCTTCCCGTACGACATCGCGGCGGCCGTCTTCCTCGCCGAGCGGGCCGGCGCGGTCATCACCGACGGCTACGGGCAGCCGCTCGGAGACACCGTCCTGACCGACCTGAGCATCGCCAACCAGCGTTCCTGCGTGGCCGCATCCACCCCCGAACTCCACCGGGCCCTGCTCTCGGCCGTCCGATGGAAGGAGTGACACCCGTGCATCCCCCCGACACCGCGCCCGCCCGGGCGGCCGGCCCCACGACGGCGGACGACATCGAGTTCCGGACCCTGCTCGACCGGCTCTCCGACAAGGCCACCGCGGACTACTACAACCCGTTCACCACCTTCGACTGGCCGCCTGAGATCCCCACCGACGGGCTCTGGATGTCTCCCGAACTGCTCTCTTGCCACGGCACCGAGCTGATGGACGAACTGAGCCCCGCCCAGCTCCAGGCCCTGGGCCGGTGGGAGAGCGTCAACTTCTACAGCCTCAACGTGCACGGCATCCGCGAACTGCTCATCGAGGTCACCCGGCGGGTCCACACCTCCGGCTTCGAGGTCCCCTCCGAGTTCTTCCACCACTTCATCGGTGAGGAGAACGACCACATGTGGTTCTTCGCCACCTTCTGCCTCAAGTACGCCGGCAAGATCTACCCCGACAAGTCGGTCAAGCTGCCCGCAGCCCCGCGCGACCCGGACGTCGAGAACTTCCTGGTCTTCGCCCGGATCCTGATCTTCGAGCAGATCGTGGACCACTACAACGTCCACCTGGCCGCCGACCGCCGGCTGCACCCGACCATCCGGCACATCAACCGGCTGCACCACCAGGACGAATCCCGCCACATCGCCTTCGGCTGCCGCCTGGTGCACCTGCTGTGGGAGCGGCTCGTCCGGGGCGGCCTGGACGAAGCGGTCCGGGACGAACTGCGCGGCTACCTCGGCCGGTACGTGACCACCAGCATCGAGTCCTTCTACAACCCCGCCGTCTACCGCGACGCGGGCCTCCCGGACGGCTTCGCGCTGCGCCGACGGCTGCTCGCCCACCCCGCCCGGCAGGCCGCCCACGCCAAGGTCCTGCACAAGACCACGGGCTTCCTCCACCGGATCGGGGTGTTCGATGCCCGTCACTGACCCCGAGGCCGCCGCGGGAACCGGCACCGCCTGGTCGGTCCGGGACGGGCTGGCGACCCTCGACGAACCCGCCGTTCTGCTGCGGGACGCACTCGACGCGGTGTTCACCCGCTGGGGCACCGAGGCCGGAGCCCGAAGGCAGAGCTACCCGCCGCTGCTGCGGGCCGAAGACCTGCGCACCCTCGACTACTTCCGCAATTTCCCGCACCTGGGAAGCCCGGTCACCCGGATCCGCCCCGACCGGCTGGCCGCCCTCGCCGCGGCTCCTCCCGGGGCCACCACCGCGCTGCCCGCGTCCGAGCTGGCCGACGCCACCCACCTGCTGCCCTCCGCCGCCTGTTACGGCTGCTTCCTGCACCTCTCCGGGACCAACGCCGACACCCCCTTCCTCATCACCACGGTCGCGCAGTGCTTCCGCAACGAGGAACACCACGACGGGCTGCGCCGGCTCTGGGGATTCACGATGCGGGAGATCGTGTGCGTCGGCTCCGCAGAAGCCGTACGGGCCCACCTCGACCGGCACCAGGAACGGATCGCCTCCTTCGGCACGGCTCTCGGACTCGCCCTGGACCGGCAGCCGGCCACCGACCCGTTCTTCGAGAAGGACGGCCCCCGCAGCGTCATGCAACTGCTCGCCCCGGTCAAAGACGAGTACCTGCACACCGACGGCACCGCCATCGCTTCCACCAACAACCACCGCAGCTTCTTCGGCGAGCGCCGTGCCATCCGTCACGCGGGCCGCCCCGCTTTCACCGGCTGCGTCGCCTTCGGCCTGGAACGGTGGGTGCACGCCCTGGGGGACCGCTTCGAAGGTGACCTGGCCGCCGCGCACCGCGCGGTACGGCAGGCGGGTGGGCGTACGTGACCCGGCTGACCACCCTGCTCGGACTCGAACTGCCGTTGATCCAAGCCGGGATGGGCGCCGTCGCCGGCCCCGCCCTGTGCGCCGCGGTGTCCCGGGCCGGAGCGGGCGGCACCCTCGCGCTGTACCGGGAGCCACCCGCCCGGGCCGCCCGGCTGGTGCGTGAGGCGGCGGCTTCCACCGACCGCCCGTTCGGGGTGAACGTGGTCCCCGAGGTGACCGGCCCGGCCGCCTGCCTCGACCAGCTCCGGGCGGTCCTGCCCGAGCTGCCCCGGGGTGCCTTCGTCACCTCCTTCGGGCTGCCCGACACCGACGCGGCTCGGGCCGTCCACGGCGCCGGGTACCCGCTGGTGGTCCAGGTCGGCTCCGTGGCGGAGGCCGGCACCGCCCTGGGACGGGGTGCGGCCGTCCTGGTCCTCCAGGGCACCGAAGCCGGCGGCCACCTGCTCGGCCGGATGCCCGCGGACCTCCTGCTGGCCGCAGTACGGGCGCGCTACCCGCAGGCGGTCCTGGCCGTCGCGGGCGGGATCGCCACCGGAGGCGACCTCGCGGACGCCGTGGCCCGAGGTGCGGACGGGGCCATGGCCGGAACCCTGTTCGTCCCGGCCGGGGAATCCACCGCGCACCCGGAGTTCAAACGGCGGGTCGTCGGGGCCGTGGCCGACGACACCCTGATCACCTCCCTGTTCGAGATCGGCTGGCCGCACCGCCCGCACCGCGTCCTGCGCAACCCCCTCACCACAGCTGAGGAGCGCGCCCCGGCCACCTTCATCGCCACCACTCGGGTGGACGGGCGGGAGCACCCCGTACCGCGCTACAGCGCGGCGGCTCCGGGTGACGGCACCACCGGCCGCATCGAGGAGATGGCCATGTACTGCGGCCGGTCCTGCACCGGCGTCACCGCCCGGGACCCGGCCGCCGTCACCGTTGCCCGGATCCGCCGCGAGTACGAGAGCGCCCGCCGACCCGGCACCTCCTCCCCCGGCCCCACGAACTCCGCGCGTACGAGCGGCTCCCGAGAGCCGAGCCAGATCCAGGAGAGGTGATCATGGACGACGCCATCAAGCCGGTCGTGGACTGGCTGCGCGAGCGCAACCCCACCGTCGAAGAGATCCCCGAGGACCTCGACCTGATCGAGAACCGGCTGATCGACTCGCTCGGCTTCATGGAATTCATCCTGATGCTGGAGGACCTGATCGGTCGGGAACTGCAGCTCGACCAGATCGACGTGGACCAGTTCCGCACGCTTCGCTCCCTCACAGACCACTTCCTGAAGGGGTGAAGTGCCCATGGCGCAGGATCCGCCGCCGCCCGGACCAGGCCGAGTCGCCTCCCTGCACCTCGCCACCCGCTCCGGCGAGCCCACCTTCCGCGTCGCACGGGCCCGTGCGGTGACCGGCCGCGGCCTGGCGGGTGACCGCAACTACTGGGCGGGCGAGGGCCCCCGGCCCAGGCGCCGGGGAACCGGCCGCGCGTCGGGGGTCTGCGACGTCACCCTCATCGAGGCCGAGGCCCTCGACGCCCTGGCCCGCGAACACGGCATCACGCTCACCCCCGCCGAATGCCGCCGCAACCTCGTCTGCCGCGATGTCCGGCTCAACCCACTGGTGGACCAGGAGTTCCGGATCGGCGAGGTGATCCTGCTCGGTCTCAAGCTCAGCGAACCCTGCGCCCGCCTCGAACAACTGGTCCGCCCCGGCCTGATCCGCGGCCTGCTGCACCGCGGCGGGCTACGGGCCGAGGTGATCCGCGGCGGGACCATCCGGGTCGGCGACCGGATCCTCCCGCTGCCGCACGACGCACGGCCGCTCCCCCTGCCGCCAACCGTTCCGGCCGGCCTTCCCTGAGACCGCACGGCCGACCGCCCAGACCCACGAGAACACCGCCCCGCCGTCACCCACGCGAGGAGCCCGAGCACGCCCGCGAGCCAGTGGTGCCTTCTCTGACGGCAGGCGGCCTACGACTACTTGTTCGCACCGGGGCCCCGGTGCATCGCCAGGAAAACCCGCAGACCGGCACGCACCTGGCCGAAAACGGGCCCCCAGCGTCCACGTCCGCGGTCCGGACGGTCCCCCCGCGCGCCGCGCAGAGAGCGGGTCCTCCGGCCGTGGCCCTGTAGGCAGGAAGACAGCATGACGATCGAAGGCACCGCCCCCGGGCGGGTAAGCGGCACAGCACCGGAGTTCGACACGGAGGCTCCCTCGGCCAAGGCCGTGGAGCGCGCGGAAGGGGCGGCCGCGGAACTCGCCGCGGCGGGCGCGACCGTCTCCGTCCGCCTGCTGGGGTGGGGCTTCGCCCTCCGCCTCGACGAGCGGTCTGCCGAGCGCCTCGCGGACCCCGACGACACCGGAACCACCCACGGCTTCCGCAGCCTGGTTTCGGAGGTGCTCGCCGGATCCCTGCCCGCGGATGTCGCCGAAGCCGTCGGCGCGGCGCTGGCCGGACGCGCCGAACAGATCGGGTCGGCCGCCCAGGGCGCCGGGTGCGAGCTGCTCTCGCCGTGGTCCGCGCCCACCCTCCTCGCCCCCGTCGCCCTCGACGCGCCGCCGCGCGAGACCGGCCTGTGGTTCAGCGTGTTCGACCTGGGCGCGGGCTGGGGAGCCGACACGCAGTTCACGGCCCGGTACGCCTCCGAAACTCCCTCCCTGGCGGTCTTCCGCGATGACCTGTACTGCGTCTACCAAGGCCAGGGCGATGACCCCAGCCTGTGGTGGACCGCGCACCGGGCGGACGGCAGCCGGTCCGAGGACCAGCCGTTCCCCGCCCACCACACCCTGGGCGGCCCGGCACTGGCCGTGTTCCAGGAGCGCTTGTACTGCGCGCACCGCGGCGGCTCGGGCGACTGGGGCATCGCGCTGACCTCGTACGACGGCAGTACGTGGACGCCGGACCAGCCGGTCCCGCACGCCGAGACCGTCTACGGCCCGGCGCTCGCCGTCTTCCGTGACGCCCTCCACCTCGCCTACGCCGACGCCACCCAGCGGATCATGATCACCACCAGCCGCGACGGCCGCAGCTGGACGACCCCCGAACCCGTTCCCGACTGCGCCACCACGAGGTCCCCGGCGCTCGCCGTGTACGACGGCGCCCTCCACCTGCTGCACGGCAACCCCAAGGACGGGGCCATCCACTGGAGCCCGCTGCGCGGCACCGGCTGGGCCTCCGAGGGCGCGCTGCCCGGACACCGCACGCGGAGCAACATCGGCCTCGCCGTCTTCGACGGCAAGCTGATGTGCGTCCACCGCGACCCCGCGCGCCAGCAGCTGTGGTGGTCCGCGTTCGACGGTACCGGGTGGAGTACGGACACCGAGTTGCCGGGGCACAGCAGCAAGTACGGACCGGCGCTGATAGCGCACCGAGGACCGACCGGCACCCGCGACCAACTCCTGTGCGTCCACCGGGGCCACGCGCAACGCTTCGTCACCACGGAGGGGGAATTGCTGACCGACGAGGACCCGGCCGGGCTGCACGAACTCGACGATCCGGGCCCCACCACCACCTGAGACCCCGCAGCCTCCCCCGGCCACGCGCGCGACCGACATCGGACCGTGCAGGCTCTGCGCGCAGCCGGATCACCGTGACGGTCGATCCAGCCCACTCGCGTGTTCCAGCTGTCGGGCAGCCACCCAAGGCCGGTGAGGGTCATCGCCGCGGGCGGCGATTCACCCCGGCAGCGGCACGGCCTGTTGCATCGGTGTGCGCCGCAGCAACCTGCCGGACACTCAGCGTCTTGGTGCCCGGACGCTGGGGTGCGGAGCCAGGCGCTGCCGGGAGTTTCGCCGTTCGCCGCAGGCGCCAGACCAGGACGTCCGTCACGTTGTCCGCAGACCTCAACTCACGCTGGCCGATCACTCCCTGGAGCAGGGTCGTCGGCCCGTAGCCCGCCCGTTCGGCTTCGTCGAGAGTGGCCGCGAGTACGTCCCAACCAGGATCTGCCAGGACCTGATCGGCACGACCGGGAAGAGCCGAGCTCACTGCGTCAGCGTGTCGGCGCTGAGTGGAAGGAGTGTGCCGTCGACCCTGCTCACGGCAGACGATGACGAAGACACTGCAGCCCAGCTTGTCGGCGTGGGAGAACTGCTCGACGCCCCCGCTCAGACCTGGCTGCGACTCCCTCGACCAGTGGGGACCAGCACGGTGCGGGGCCTCATACATCAACCATGCCCAAGCCCTCACGTGACCGAAATGTCGGGAAGGACTCTCTTTATGACATCTGGCAGCGAGAGGACTGGTCGGTCAGGATCACCGAGCCGCAGCGCGGCGGAGTCAGAGCAGTTCGGTGTCGAGGTACCTCTGCACGGGCACGTAGATCCCCTGGGGCACGTAGCGAAGGAGTTCGTCGTGCGGCACCCAGGCCACTTCAGCGACCTCTCGTGGCGCGGCCACGTGCGCCGTTCCTTCGAGCACGAGGCAGGCTGTGTAGGAGATCAGTCGGCCAGTCGCCGGATGAACGCGTTCTCCCAGCAGCTGGAGGGCGGCAACACTCAACCCCGTCTCTTCCCGCGTCTCGCGCACGGCCGCCTCCTCTCGGGACTCGCCGGGCTCGACCTTTCCCGCAGGGAACTGCCACGAGAGCTCTCCTTCGGCAACCCGGCGCCGCACCAAGAGCACACGGCCGTTCGATACGACGACGGCCGCCGCCACAGCCTGTCCGTCCGGAGCGTGGGTCACGACGCTCCGCACCGGGGCGGGATGGCGTCGGCGGCACGAGAGACGAAGGGAGCAATCAGGTCCAGGCCTTCCTCCCAGCGGAAGCGATCCGCTCGCCCGCCCGCCTTGGGGCGGTGCGGCTCGTAGCTGCCCATCAGGACGCCCATCTCCCGAAGTTCAGCGAGGCTCCGCCGGTACGCGGGGTGCGCCGCCAAGGCGGAGTTCACGTACGGCAGGACAGCCGTCGGGATATCCATGCCGTAGGCCTCGCAGAGAATCGCCAGCGCGAGGTTGTCGGCGAAGCCCGCGGCCCACTTGTTGACCGTGTTGAAGGTCGCCGGGGCGACCACGATGGCGTCAGCCGGCGGCAGGGGCCGATCGTCCCCCGGCGACCTCCAGGCGGAACGGACCTGAAAGCCCGTCCGCGCCTCGATCGCCGGCACGTCGAGGAACGGCAGAGCATGCGGCGTGGCGATGACCCCGACGTCCCAGTTCCGCTCCTGGGCCGCCGCGATCAGCCTGCTGGCGTCGTCGGCAATCCCAGCGGCACAGACGACCACGTACAAGAACGGCTTGCGCTGCGGCTCGCTCACTCGGTGCTCCTCAGCGCCAGTAATCCGCAAGCATCTCCGCCGGCCAGCTCGGTCCGCGGACCTGACCCCGCGGACCCATCTCCTGGAAATACGGTGCGACGTCGTAGATGGGGGTGCCGTCGATCGCGTCGAGATCGGCGACATGCAGGTCCAGGCCGTCGACCTTCACCAAGCGGGGAAACGACTGCGCCAGCTGGTTCGTCCGTCGGTGATTGCGGTGGACGAATGTACCGGTGGACGGCCAGGCCGGATTGTTGCGGGGGCTCCGCGCATGGAGTGCGACGTCATCGGGCGAGGCCTTATGGAAGTGCCAGACGACGAGCAGGTGCGAAAACTCCGGAAGGCCTTGCACGACCTCCACCGGGAAATCCGGGTTCAGACGGATGATAGCGGGACCTCCCCAGTGGTCATCCGTCGGTTCCACCCGTCCCCCGACCACCTCTCCGATCGGCGCGATCTGCAGCGACTGTGTCATCCGCTCCTCCTCATGCCTCGTCATCATCGGCTCAACCTACAGCGCATGAATGGGGCCCTTGCCGAGCCCCTAACGGTCAATGATGGGACGGCATTTGATGCGCACCATGTTGACGGCTCGATCGTCCCCGTGAGCCTGTAACTGCTACGGTCATCCGTTCGCCGAGGAGGTCGCCATGACTGAATCCCTGCCCGTTGCCATCCAGGTGGATCTGCGCCGCCAGCCGGTGGAAGACGTGCTGGAACGTGTGGAGAAGGACCTGCGTGTGCGATTGGATCGGCAGGCGCTGGTGCGCAAGCGCCGTTCGTTGGGGAGCCGAACGGAGCGGGGCACGTGGGTGCGCATCGAGCGGCGGGGATTCGAGCGGATCGGCGCGCAGGGCTGGAACGGGACCGAGGCCGCCGCCGTCCTGCACGGCATCGTAATGCCCGAGTGGCTCCGGGGGGTGGCGTGGCGGGAGCCGGGCGAACCCGTGATGTGGCGCGCGGATGAGCTGGAGCTGGTCGCGTCGCCGTCTGTCGCCACGGGAGCCACGGTGCTCGAAGATCCACTCCTGCCCGATGCGTGGTGGGAGGCGCTGAATGCTTCGCTGGACGCGCTTGCCGCCCAGCGGACGCCTCGGATCGCGACGCCGGACACGGTGACGATCACCCAGGAGCAGGTGACGCAGACCCTTGGCGAGGTCTTCCCCGGCATTGCCGATATGCGGATCGAACGGTGGGCGCCGGCTCATGCGGATTTGACGTGGGCCAACGTGATGGGCCCGGAGTTCTCCATCATCGACTGGGAGGACTGGGGCATGGCGCCCCGGGGCCTGGACGCCGCAACCCTGTGGGGCAACGCGCTGGCCGTCCCGACGCTCGCGGACCGCGTCCACCACGAACGGCATGCAGATTTGGAGAGCCGGGACGGCAAGCTGATGCAGCTGTTCTTCCTGTCGAAGATCGTCGGACCCCACGCGTACGAGGAGGACCCGCTGTTGGCACCGGCCAGGAAGGAAGCCGAGCGGTTGGTGGGCGAGCTCCAGCGCTGACGGTGGTGGAGGGTACGGAAGTACCGGTTCAGGGGGTCGCGCTACCTCGGTGGCCAAGGCGCGGACCAAGCCGGGCCCGCAGAGGAACCTTAGCTGGCCAGACAATCCGGGCCCCTCGGCTCGAGGTTCTGAGACTCCTGGACCGGCGCCGCGTCCGGCCTCAGCCCCCGCCTTCAGGCCCCTTCCAGCTACTGGGCATTGACGAGTGATGTTCCACCGGCCTGTCCGTACCCAGCTCGGCCCAGATCAGGAACGCAACCGCCCCCATCCCTAGCAGTCCGACCGGAATCAGCACAGCAAGCAGCCACTCAGGCATGCCCCCAGACACCTCCCCGTACCCTGCCCAACCAGCATAGGAGCCCTCACTGACACCGCCTCAGGACGAGTCATGGACTCGTCACAGGGAGCTTCTGCATGCTGAGATCCCTTGGCCAAGGCCCACCGTCTGGCCCGCCCCAGCGGTACCTTCGCGTCAGAAGCGTTCGCAGATCGGGATGGTGGGTGTGAGCGGGTACATCGAGGAGCAAGAGCGGATCGGACAACGGGTCCGGCGGCAGCGACTCTCGGTCGGGATGACTCAGGCCGACCTTGCCGCCGCGCTCAGGCGGACTCAGGGTTGGGTGTCCAAACTGGAGAAGGGCCGGATCGAGCTGGACCGGGCCGGGCTGATCAACGCCGTGGCCGCCGCGCTCCACTGCCATCCGAACACTCTGATCGAGCGCCCGTACTCAGGCGGAGGAGCCGAGACCAAGTGGCAGGTCTCCGCAGCCTCCATCATCCGGGAGCTGCGCCGCTACGACCTGGCCCCCGTCTTTGACGGCACACCCAGGCCGTCCGAGGTGCTGTGGCACGACATGAAGCGCCTGCTCCGCCTGCGCGACGCTGCGGCGAACGCCGCCGTACTGAAGGAGCTGCCGGACACGCTGCGCGAGGCCCGAGCCCTCGCTGAGGCATCCGTCGGCCACGAACGCGAAGAGGCGTTCGCGATCTATGCGGTGGCCTGCAAGTTCACCCACACCGCAGCCCATGCCCTCGGACATCCCGAGCTGGTTGCCATGGCCTGCGAACGGGCCACCTGGTCCGCGCAGCTCTCAGGCGACCCGGTGATGCCGGCGATGGCGCTGTGGATGCGCATGTGGGACACGTGGGCGTCGGCCGACTGGGACGACGCCCTCGCACTCGGGGACAAGGCCCTCGCAAGCATCGAAGCCGAGTACGAGGCCGGCGACCCTCTCGCCCTGCGCATGTGGGGCGCTCTGCACCTGCGTGCCGCGATCTCGTCCGCGCGCGGCGGGAACGCCGCTGGGTCCGATGAGCGGCTGGCGCTCGCCCGTACGGCGGGCGAGCGGGTCAACTCATACGTCGGGCCCGAGATCCACGACCGGCACTCGGTCACGTTCAGCCTCGGCAACGTCGTCATCCACGGCGTCAGCGCCGCCTTGGAGATGAGTGACCAGACGAAGGCGCTCAGACTCAACCGCGAGGCGGACCCCGCGCACATCGCGGTTCTGCCGAACTCCAGGCTCGGTCACCACCACATGGACCTTGCCCGCGCGTGGCTGTGGGACGGCAACCGCGACCAGGCCCTGACCGAACTGGAGACCGCAGAACGTATCGCTCCCCAACTGGTCCGCAATCACCCTGTCGCGCGCGCGACGCTGCGGAAGATCATCTACGCGGAGCGGGCTGCTACGCGCCAGCGGCTGCGCGGCATGACCGGACGATTTTCCCTGCACTGACCTGGGGACATTCCACGGATTCATATTGCTCCGTAGCGGAGCGCATACGTTCCGCTACATGACCTCGACGCGTCGCACTGACCATGACCGCGTACGACAGCAGGCGGACGACCCTGATCCCCGCTGGCCGCTGCGCGGCGACCTTGCGTACGACACCGCAACCTCCCGCACGGGTGTGGTCATAGACGTCCCCGGGGACACCGGCACCACGGTCTACCGCCTGTGTCCCGAGGGCGGGGGCGAAGACGGCTGGAACGCCTCGCTCGACACCCTCGTGCCCACGGAGGACGCCCCCGTTCCGCTCCCCCGCAGGGCCGCTGGCGGCACGCCGCAGCGCGGGCCCGAATACGCCCCGCGGGACGACCCGTTCGGCAGTCCTGACCCCAGTCCCTCCCTGAGGGTCCGCGCCGAGCGCGGCATGGAGCGATTCAGGAAGTCGGCCGGCACGGACGGTGCTGCATGAGCAGGCGGCCCTCCTGGCTCTACGAGGGCGCCCGCGTACTGGACCCCGCCGAAGACCGCGAGGGCATCGTCCAGTTCATCGGCGACTGGGAAGACCCCAAGACCCGGCGCTTCATCCCCGAAGCCGTCTTCCTGCGCCCCGAGGGCGGCGGCGTCGAATGGGTCGTCGCCGACCACCAGGCCCTGCGCCAGGCCGACCCCCGCTGAACCCACGGACGCTCCGTCCGGTGCCTCGCACAGCACCACTTGCCTGGGCGGGGCACAGCGCCCGGACCCGATCGAGAGGAGCACGATGCAGAGTGCATTACGGCTCGCGGCCAGGCCTCGGTCTGTGATCATGCAGCCGACCACGAAGTGCCTGCCCATGGACTGCACGTACTGCTACCTGCCGTTCCGCAGGATGAACCACTTGATGCCGGTGACGGTTGCCGATGCTGTGGCTGCGGCCGTCAATCCGTGGGCAGCCGACGATCCGGCGTTCGAGGTCGTGTGGCACGGCGGGGAGCCGCTGGCCACCGGCCGTGAGCACCTGGCCGCGCTCATGTCCCCCTTCAAGGGCGCGCAGCACAGCGTCCAGACGAACGCAGCTCTGGTGGATGACGCGTGGTGCGAATTCCTGCTGGAGCGCGAGGTGCACGTCGGAGTCAGCGTCGACGGCCCAGAGGACATGAACACCCACCGCGTCACCCTTGCCGGCCACCCCGGATTCCGCGTCACCATGCGAGGCATCGAGCGCCTGCGCCGCCACGGCATCCCGTTCTCCGCCATCGCAGTCGTCTCCGACCCGGCCCCCGAGAACGCGGCCCGCTTCTACGACTTCTTCGCCGAGCTGGGCGTCACCACCCTCGGCGTCAACGTCGAAGAGGAAGAAGGGGTCAATCACGGCGCCAAGGACTCCGACCCCGTGCGCGCGACCGAGTTCTGGGCCGCCCTCGCGGACGCCTGGCGGGCCAACCCGGTGATCCGGCTGCGGGAGATCCAGCGGGTGCTCAACTTCGCCGGTGCCGTTCTCGGTAGCCACGACACCGCCCCCACGCCCACCTCCGCACCTTGGGATCCGATGCCCACCGTCGCCTACGACGGCGGGGTGGTCATGCTCTCCCCAGAGCTGGCGGGGTTCACCGACGCCCGGTTCGGCGACTTCACCACCGGCAACGTGCTCAAGGACGGCTTGGACGTCCTCGTGGCCGAGGCCGAGGAACGCACCTCCTGGATCCCCGAGTTCTGGCAGGGCGTCGACGCGTGCCGCGCCACCTGCCCCGCCTTCGCCTTCGCCTTCTGCGGGGGTGCCCACGCCGCGAACCGGTACTTCGAGCAGGCCGGCCGGTTCGACGGGACCAGGACCCGGTACTGCACCACCGCCAAGATCGCCCTACTCGAAGGAGTCACGCGACATGTCCGTTCACACGCCCACTGACGCCGCCACGCTCGTGATGGACTCGGCCGAGGGATTCGAATCCCTCCTGGAGGCCGCCGGCACCGCCGCCGTTGCCCGCTGGGAGAACGCCTGGACCAATGCCACCTGGAGCAACCAGCCCACGTCCGAAGCCGCGCACGCCAAACCCCCCGCCGCGTTCGACAACCGCCCGACGTGGGACAACCCCACGGCCACCTTCGACAACCGGCCCACCTGGGACAACTGGGACAACTGGAAGAACAAGTAGCACCCGCCGACAGCGCGGGGCCGCCCCGCCCCAAGGACAAGGAGCACCATGGCCACCCGCACCTTCGGCCACGCCACCATCACCCTGCCGGAGCTGGACGAGCCCGGCCTCTACCTGAGCAAGGTCGACAGCCTCGACAGCACCCGCGGCACCGTCCAGGACTTCGCGTACGGGGACGCCGATCTCCGATCCCTCGACCTCACGCAGACCCAGCTCGTCACCGGCAGGATCACGGGTATCCGCGCGAAGCGGTTTGAGTTCGAGGCGGTCAACCTCCACGGCGTCGAGATCAGCGACAGCGACCTCGGCTCGGCACGCTGGACCGGAAGCAAGCTGACCCGCGCCCACGTCCGGGACTGCAAGCTGATGGGCGCCTCCCTGGACGGCCTGGTGCTCGACGACGTGCTCTTCGAAGGCTGCAAGCTCGACTTCGCCACCTTCGAGAAGGTCCGCGTCACCGGCCCCGTGGCCTTCATCGGCTGCGTCCTCACGGAAGCCACTTTCACCGACTGCGACCTGTCCGACGTCGTGTTCACCGACTGCACGCTCCGGCTCACCGAATTCGGCACGGGCCGCTACCGCAACACTGACCTTCGCGAGAACGATCTGTCGGCAATCCGGGGCGTCGCGAACCTCTCCAAGGTCCGCATCGATCCCGGCCAGCAGTCCGACCTCGCCGAAGCCCTCGTCAACGAACTCGACATCACCATCGGGGACGACTGACCCAGGAGGACCCTGTGCCCCTGCACATCGCCTACGGCGACCCGTCCGCCCTCCGTGCCCGCTGCGAGATCGCCACCGTCCGGACCGCCCGCCCCGGGGAGGCCGCATACGAGCCCGGCGCGATCATCCCCGCCGGGCAATGGCGGCCCATGAGCGAAGCGGACGTCAAGGCGGTCACGGCCCCTCGTCGGCCCCTGGACAGCACCCTCGTGGAGATCGTCCGGCCCACATTTCGGGAAGGACTCCCCCTCGAAGACTTCACCGGCCCGCTGGGCGACCCGGACGCGGTGTACCTCGGCCAAGCCCTCGCCAAGCCCGACATGACCACGACCACTGACAACTACGAGGACGGCCGGCTGATCGGCCTGCACCTCGACAACTGGGACAAGCTCCCGTACGCCGACAAGCACACCGGGCGCCGCAGGATCTGCCTCAACCTCGGCCCCGGAAACCGCTTCGTCGTTCTCGGCACCATCGACGCCCAAGCGGTCTGCCGGGCTGTCCATCCCGACAACCACACCCACCGCTACCCGCACACCCAGGACTATCGCGACTAGGGCCTGTGTGATGTTGTGATCAGCCAGTCGTCGGCAGGAGGTCGTCGATCCAGATCATTGAGGCGCGGAGGTGGAGGCCGGCGAAGTAGCTCTGAGGGGTCTTGTCGTAGCGGGTGGCTATGCCTCGCCAGGCCTTCAGCTTGTTGATCAGGCGTTCGACGGTGTTCCGCTCCTTGTAGAGGTCGGCGTCGTGGCTGACGGGTCGGCCGCCCTTGCTGCCTTTCTTCTTCCGGTTGGCGGCTTGGTCCCTCTTCTCCGGGATGACTGCCTTGATGTTGCGTTTGCGCAGGTAGGCGCGGTTGCCGCGCGACGAGTAGGCCTTGTCCGCGGCGACCGCGTCGGGCCGGGTGCGGGGGCGGCCGACGGGCCCGCGGACCCGTACTTTCTTGAGTACGGGGATGAACTGCGGGCTGTCCGCGGCCTGTCCCGTGGTCAGGACGAACGCGAGCGGACGGCACTTCCGGTCCGCGGCGAGATGGACCTTGCTGGTCAGTCCGCCCCTGGACCTGCCGAGCAGGGCTTCCTTCAAGCGGAGCCTGCGCCGGCGCCGGACACGTCGCCGCTCTTCCCGCTCGGGGTCGTTTCCGTCGTCCTGCCCGTTCTGTTCCTCGCAGCCGCCCTTTTTTGCCGGGCCTGCTCCTGCTCACGCGCGGCTTCCTCCAAGGCGTCCATGACTTCGTTGCCGATATGCATCCCGGCGGCGTCGTGGTGGGCGCGTGCGGTCGTGGAGTCCACGCTGACCAGGGACAAGTCCGTCTCTCCCCTGCGGGCGGCCTCGGCGATCAGGCCATCCAACAGCGGGGTGAAGACACCAGCGTCCCGCCAGCCCCGGAAGCGGCCGTAGACCGTCGGCCAGGGGCCGAATTCGGAGGGCATCTCCCGCCACTGGGCGCCGGACCGGAACCGCCAGATCACCCCTTCGAACTGTTCCCGCAGTCTGTCGGGGTACGGGCCGAACCGGCCGATCGGAAGGTAGCGCTCAATGAACTTCCACTGCTCGTCGGTAAGTTGCCTACGCGTCACACGCAACGTACTACCGGGTCCCGCCCCGGACGGGGACGGAACCCGAAGAATGATCACAACATCAGATAGGCCCTGGCAATCTCATTCAAAGACTCGGCGACGGGGTGAGCCGTTCGCAGCCACGCGCGTGCCGTACCGGAGCAGCCCTGTTGCCTGCGCGAGCGTGGTGCCATGGTGATGTGGATCCGCGCGTATGACGAGGCCCGAGGCCTGTGGCAGTACTTCGAGAGTGATGAGGCGGGGTGGGTTCTTCGGCAAGTGGACTTGCGAGGCGATGACGGCACCCCGCTGACCGCCGCCTCCCTGGAGGAGGTTCTCCGGTTTCAGGAGCGCGCGGACATCGCCACGATGAGCCGGTATGAGCAGCGATACGGTCTCGTCGCCGAGGGCAGGCTCACGGGATGGGAGGAAGCGTCGCTCGCCGGGGCGATCTCGGCCGAGGAGTTCGAGAGGGTGTGGCTGGACGCCCGGCGGACCCTGGGTGCCACCGCACCGCCCTCAGACACGGACAGGTGACCGGCCGCCCCCGCGCCCGTCCCGGTGCAACGAGTAGACACGGGGGCTGCTTCGCCGGACTCCACTTACGCGCAGCGATCATCTGGATCCGCAGCCTTCGCCCCACATCGTGATCCCAACCAAAGACAGGCCCTAGGTCCTGTCGTCAAAGTGATCTTGGGTTGTGGATCATGGTGTCGTGATACGTCGCCATGAACTGTCCGATGCCGAGTGGGAACTCGTGCAACCG
>NZ_LGDB01000223.1:0-45826 GCF_001279655.1 Streptomyces sp. WM6372
AGGTCGGGCAGGGCCGGCAGTTTCGCGGTGGTGTCGAGCGCGACGGAGAGCGAGACGGGGTCCATCTCGGTGCCGGCCGCATACAGAGAGGAAACGGCCATGGACCCGAAGGCCTGCGAGCCGCCCTCGGTGAGGGTCGCGGGGGCTTCGGTGAGGGTGACGAGAGCGCCCTCGGTCTTCAGCCCCTTGGCGTCGAACTCGACGAGCGCGACCGCGTTCCTCGTCTCGGAGCCCGTGGTGACGTCGGCGGACAGGACGCCCTTGCCGTTCTCCACCTTGACGCTCACCTTGCCGAGCTTCAGGTCCAGCTGGGCGCCGGTGAAGTGGACCGTGCCCGCGAAGGCGGCGTCAAGGGTGCCCTTCCGGCCGTCGTACGCCCCCTTGCCCTGCGGGAAGCGGAACAGCGCGCCGCCGTCCTGGGCCCCCTCGGCGAGGGTCCACTTGCCCTGGCCGACGGAACCGGTGACGTACTCGCGGAACGTACGCCGCACGCCCCAGTCGACGGCGGCGTCGGCGAACGCCCCCTGGGGGACTTGCGGATCCGGCGAGGGCCGCGCCGGCCCGCTCGTGGCCGGCACGGACGACGAGGGCTCGGCGGCCGGGGCCAAGACGTCGGCGGAGAGCGAGACGGGGTCCAGCTGCGCGCCCTCCGAGTAGTAGCCGGCGAAGGCCTTGGCGCCCTGGTCGGTGAGGGTGGCCGGGATGTCGGTCAAGGCGATGGGACTGCCGCCGCCCGACATCTTGACCCCGCCGAGGCCGAGGGTGGCGAAGGGCACCTGGGTCCGGGTGGTGACCGCGCCGGTGTCCTTGGCCTTGCTGGAGACGTCCGCGTAGAGGGTGCCGGTGCCGCCGTCGATCTTCACGGTGGGGCGGCTGACCGTCAGGTCCAGCTCGTACGTGCCGTCCGGCTTCTGGTGGCCCTGGAAGCCGACGCCGCCGCTGAAGGCCGCCTCGAAAGCGCCGGAGTCCGGATCGTAGGAGCCGGTGGCCGAGTGGAAGCGGAACAGGCTGCCGCCGACCGTGGCGGCTCCGTTCTTCAGCCTGAAAGCGCCTTTCGCGACGGGGCCGGTGACATAACTCTGGAAAGACGACTTGATGCCCCAGTCGAGCCGGCCCCCTTGTACGGTGCGGCCGGCCGCATGGGCGGCGGCGGCCGGGAGCAGGGCGCCCAACAAGGCCGCCAGGGTTGCCAACAGGGCGACTGCCGACGCGCGGGCGGGTCTTGCGGGCATGATGGCCCCCTCCCAGGTCTGGTTAATAAGGTTAGGCTAACCTAAGCTACCTCCAGTCGGAGGGGAACCCCCGGTTCCCTGGAACCTCAACGCCCCAGCCGGACGATCAGGACGGTGCCTTCGTGCCTACGCCCGCCGCGTCAACCCCCTTGCCCCGCCCCGCCCTTGCAGGTGCCCTTGCACGTGCCCTTGCGGTCGCCTTCGCCGCACTGGCCCTGGTCCCCCTGACGGGCTGCGGAGGCACGTCTCCCACCGCCACCGCCCCCGGCCCCGGCACCGCCGCCCGCCCGGCCGCCGCACCGGACCGGGTGGAGCCGCTCGCCCCGGCGCCCCTGCCCGTCCTCCCCGCCACCGTTGCGTCGGCGGACGGCCGCCAGGTGACGGTCACGTCAGCGGACCGGATCGTCCCGCTGACCGGCAGCCTGAACGAGATCGTCCAGACGCTGGGCCTCGGCCCGCAGGTCGTCGCCCGCGACATCACGGCCACCTTCGAACAGGCCGCGCGGCTGCCGGTGGTGACCCGGGGTCATGACGTCTCGGCGGAGAGCGTGCTGTCGCTGCGCCCGACGCTGGTGCTGGCCGAGACCACCTCCGGCCCGGCCGAGGCGATCCGGCAGATCCGCGACGCGGGCATCCCGCTGCTGGTGGTGGCGCCGGCCAAGTCGCTGGACGACGTGCCGAAGCGGATCGAGACGGTCGCCGCCGCGCTGGGCGTCAAGGAAGCCGGGGCGCGGCTGAACGGGCGCACCGCCGAGCGGATCGCCGCCGCCCGCAAGGCCGTTCCCGCCTCCGCGGCTTCCGGGAAGAAGCCCCGGGTGGCGTTCTTGTACCTGCGCGGCGCCGCGTCCGTGTACCTGCTGGGCGGCTCCGACTCGGGCGCGGCCTCGCTGCTCGAAGCGGCCGGCGCGGTGGACACGGGCAAGGAGTCGGGGCTCGGCAAGGACTTCACCCCGATCACGAGCGAGGCGCTGGCGGCCGCCGCGCCGGACGCGATCCTCGTCATGTCCAAGGGGCTGGAGTCCGTGGGCGGTACGGACGGTCTGGTGAAGATCCCGGGCGTGGCCCAGACCCCGGCGGGGATGGACCGGCGGGTCGTCACCGTCGACGACGGGGTCCTGCTGAACTACGGCCCGCGCACCGACCAGGTGCTGAGCTCGCTGATCTCCCAGCTGTACGGAAAGACCGCGTGACGTGACGGAACAGAACACGGGCGCGGCCACGTTGTCCGGGGCCGTCCCCGGAACGCCCGCTCCGGAACCACCGACGGGGCCGGACGCGCCGGGGCCGGCCGAAGCGCCCGTGGCCCGGACGGGTCCCCTGCTGGTCGCGGGGCTCGTCATCGTCCTCGCCGGACTGGCCCTGGTCTCCGCCGGGGTCGGGGCCTACGGGATTCCCGTCGGCGACGTCCTCGGCTCCGTGCAGCACCGCCTCGGGCTCGGCGGAGCCGCCCTCGACCGGGTCGGCGAGAGCGTGCTGTGGAACGTACGGCTCCCCCGGATCGTGCTCGCGCTGCTCGTCGGCGCCAGCCTGGGCTGCGCGGGGGCCCTGATGCAGGGGGTGTTCGGGAACCCGCTCGCCGAGCCCGGGGTCATCGGGATCTCCGCGGGCGCCGCCGTCGGCGCGGTGGCCGCCATCGGGCTCGGGCTCAGCTTCCTCGGCAACTGGACGATCACCGCCTGCGCGTTCGTCGCCGGACTGGTCACCGTCGGCTCGGTCTACCTCCTCTCCCGCAACGGCGGCAGGACCGAGGTCGTCACCCTGATCCTCACCGGCATCGCCGTCAACGCCTTCGCCGGCGCCCTGATCGGCCTGTTCGTCTTCTTCGCGGACAGCGGCCAGGTCAACCAGATCACCTTCTGGCAGCTCGGCTCCCTCGCCCAGGCCACCTGGCCCAAGGTGCTCGCCGTCCTGCCCTGCGCGCTCGCCGGCCTGCTGCTCGCCCCCTTCCACTCCCGCAAGCTGGACCTGCTCTCCCTCGGGGAACGCCCCGCCCGCCACCTCGGCGTGGACGTGGAGCGGCTGCGCCTGGCGCTCATCCTCGTCGTCGCGCTCCTCACCGCGGCCGCCGTCGCCGTGGCCGGCATCATCACCTTCGTCGGGCTGCTCGTCCCGCACCTGCTGCGCATGGCGCACGGCCCCGGCCACCGCTTCCTGGTCCCGGGCAGCGCGCTGGCCGGCGCCGTGGTCCTGCTCGCGGGAGATCTGGCCGCCCGGACCATCGCCCGGCCCGCCGAACTGCCGCTCGGGGTGCTGACCGCGCTGATCGGCAGCCCCTTCTTCTTCTGGCTGCTGCGCCGTACCCGCCGCAAGCAGGGGGGCTGGGCATGAGCATCCCGTTCCTGCGGCGCGGCAGGCGCGGCGTCCCCGCCCGGCCGGCCCCCGGCGCCGCCTTCGCCGAAGCCGTCGGCCTGCGGGTACGGCTCGGTGAACGCGAGGTGCTGGCCGGGATCGACCTGACGGCCCGGGCCGGCGAGGTGCTGGCCCTGGTCGGCCCGAACGGCGCCGGCAAGTCCACGCTGCTGGCCGCCCTCTCGGCCGATCTGCCCGCCGCCGAGGGGCTCGTACGGATCGACGGGCGCCCGGTGGGCGACTGGACGGCCCCGGATCTGGCCCTGCGCCGGTCCGTGCTCCCCCAGTCGGCGCAGATGTCCTTCCCGTTCCCGGTCGGGGACGTCGTACGGATGGGCCGTGCCCCCTGGGCCGGCACCCCGCTCGCCGACTCCGACGAGGAGGCGGTGGCCGCCGCCATGGCCGCCACGGAGGTGGCCGGCTTCGCCGCCCGCCCCTTCTCGGCGCTCTCCGGCGGCGAACGGGCCCGGGTCGCGCTGGCCCGCGTACTGGCCCAGCGGGCCCCGCTGCTGCTGCTCGACGAGCCCACCGCGGCCCTGGACCTGCGCCACCAGGAGCTGGTGCTGCGGATCTGCCGGGAGCAGGCCGCGGCCGGGGACGCGGTGGTGGTCGTCCTGCACGACCTGGGGCTGGCCGCGGCGTACGCCGACCGGGCCGCCGTACTGCACGACGGGCGGATCGCGGTGGACGGGCCGCCGGCCGAGGTGTTCGAGGACGGGCTCCTCAGCCGGGTCTACCGACAGCCGGTGGAGGTGCTGCCCCATCCGCGGACCGGGGTTCCGCTGGTGGTCCCCGTACGGGACGAGGAGCATTCCGCCGAACGCGCGACGGCCGTTCCGCGGTACGGAAAGGCCACGCCGGTTTGACCTCCGCTTGACCCTCCCATGGGTCGCCCTTGGAGGTGCCGTGACGGCGCCGTGTCCAGCGGCCCGGCGTGTGTGCTGAATCACTGGACGTACGGGTATGGGTCAGGTAAGCCTCGGTTAAGTTAGGTCCGCCTCACCGGCCGTCCCTCCTGATCGGGGCGGCCGTCTGCCGAACGCCAGACAGCCAGGAGCCCGCATGCGTCCCGCCCGCCTCACCGTCCTCACCGCGGTCGCCGCCGTGACCGCGCTGACCGCCGTCACCGGCTGCGCCGAGAAGAGCGGCAGCGGCGACGGGGCCGTCAAGATCGCCGCCTCCGACAGCGCGTGCGAGGTCTCCAAGACGGAGTTCCCGGCCGGCAAGGTCACCCTCGAGGTCGAGAACAAGGGCTCCAAGGTCACCGAGGTCTACGTCCTCTTCCCGGACGACCGCATCGTCGCCGAGCGCGAGAACATCGGCCCCGGCACCAAGGCCTCCATCACCGCGGAGATCAAGGCCGGCGACTACGAGATCGCCTGCAAGCCCGGTATGAAGGGCGACGGCATCCGCCAGAAGATCAAGGCCACGGGCAGCGGCGCCGCCGAGAAGCGCAGCCCCGAGCTGGACGCCGCGGTCGCCGAGTACCGCAAGTACGTGCAGGCGCAGGCCGACGAGACCCTCCCCAAGGCGCAGGCCTTCGCGGACGCGGTCAAGGCCGGCGACCTGGAGGCCGCCAAGAAGGCGTACGCCGCCTCCCGCATCGGCTGGGAGCGCACCGAGCCGGTCGCCGAGTCCTTCGGTGACATCGACCCGAAGGTCGACGTCCGCGAGGACGGCCTGGAGGCCGGCCAGGACCCGGCGAAGGACTGGACCGGCTGGCACCGCCTGGAGAAGGCCCTGTTCGCCGACCAGAAGATCGGCGACGACGAGAAGAAGCTCGCCGACCAGCTGATGACCGACCTCACCGACTGGCAGAAGAAGGTCGGCCAGGCGGAGATCACCCCCACCTCGATGGCCAACGGCGCCAAGGAGCTGCTGGACGAGGTCGCCAGCGGCAAGGTCACCGGTGAGGAAGAGCGCTACAGCCACACCGACCTGGTCGACTTCAAGGCCAACGTCGAGGGCGCCCAGAAGGCGTACGAGCTGCTCAAGCCCGTCGCCGCGAAGAACGACCCGGCCCTGTCCGCGGAGCTGGACAAGCAGTTCGCCGCGATGAGCACGCTGCTCGACAAGTACCGCGCCGACAAGAACGGCTACGACTTCACCTCGTACGAGACCGTCGCCCAGGAACAGCGCAAGGAACTCGCGGACGCCGTCAGCGCGCTCGGCGAGCCGCTGTCGAAGCTTGCCGCCGCCGTCGCCAAGTAACGCGGATCAGGGGTAACGGACCATGTCTGAGGACACCAGCACCACCGACTCGGCCGCCGAGTCCGCCACGTCCGCCGCAACCGTGGCGTCCGCCGCCGGCAGCGATGCCGCCGGCGGGCCGTCGCGCCGGTCCGTGCTCGGCTGGGGCGGTGCCGGGCTCGCGCTCGGCGCCGCCGCGGCCGGCGGTACGGTCGCCGCGCTCTCCGGCGGCAGCGACACCGTGCCCGCCGCGCTCAGCGGCTCCGCGGTGCCCTTCCACGGCGCGCACCAGGCCGGCATCGCCTCCGCCGTCCAGGACCGGCTGCACTTCGCCGCGTTCGACGTGAAGACGAAGGACCGCGCCGAGCTCGTCCAGCTCCTCAAGGACTGGACGCGGGCCGCCGAGCGGATGGCCGCCGGACTCCCCGTCGGCGAGGGCGCCGTCGGCGGACTCCCCGAGGCCCCGCCGGACGACACCGGTGAGGCCCTCGGCCTCAAGCCGTCCCGGCTGACGCTGACCATCGGTTTCGGCCCCTCGCTCTTCGCCAAGGACCGGTTCGGCCTGGAGGGCAAGCGCCCCGAGGCCCTGGTCGACCTGGAGCAGTTCCCCGGCGACAACCTGGACCCCGCCAAGAGCGGCGGCGACCTCTGCGTGCAGGCCTGCGCGGACGACCCGCAGGTCGCGGTGCACGCGATCCGCCAGCTCGCCCGGATCGGCTTCGGCAAGGCGGCGGTGCGCTGGTCGCAGCTCGGCTTCGGCAAGACCTCGTCCACCACCCCGGACGAGCAGACCCCGCGCAACATGATGGGCTTCAAGGACGGCACCCGGAACATCGCGGGCACCGACACCGCAGCCCTCGACAAGCACGTGTGGGTCGCGGACGAGGCCAAGGGCGCCTCGGCGTGGATGGCCGGCGGCTCGTACCTGGTCGCCCGCCGGATCCGGATGCACATCGAGACCTGGGACCGCACTCCGCTCCAGGAGCAGGAGGACATCTTCGGCCGGGACAAGGCCGAGGGCGCGCCCGTCGGCAAGTCCAAGGAGCGCGACGAGCCGTTCCTGAAGGCGATGAAGCCGGAGGCGCACGTCCGCCTCGCGCACCCCGACAGCAACAACGGCGTGACGATCCTGCGCCGCGGCTACTCGTTCACCGACGGGACGGACGGGCTGGGCCGGCTCGACGCGGGCCTGTTCTTCCTCGCCTACCAGCGCGACGTCCGCAAGGGCTTCGTCCCGCTCCAGCGCAACCTGTCGAAGAACGACGCGCTGAACGAGTACATCCAGCACGTGGGCTCGGCCGTCTTCGCCGTCCCGCCGGGCGTCCGTGACAAGGACGACTGGTGGGGCCGGGCGCTGTTCGCGTAGTTCCGCGAAAGGAAAGGAACCGACGTGTTCAGCAACTATCTGATCGGCCTGCGCGAGGGGCTGGAGGCCAGTCTGGTCGTCTGCATCCTCATCGCGTACCTGGTGAAGACCGGGAACAAGGACAAGCTGGGACCGCTGTGGCTCGGCGTCGGCCTCGCGGCCGCGCTCAGCCTGGCCTTCGGCGCGGGGCTCGAATTCGGCACCTCGGAGCTGACGTTCCAGGCGCAGGAGGCGATCGGCGGCAGCCTGTCGATCGTCTCGGTGGGCCTGGTGACGTGGATGGTCTTCTGGATGAAGCGCACCGCGCGGCACATGAAGGCCGAACTGCAGGACAAGCTCGACTCGGCCCTCGCGATGGGCACGGGCGCGCTGGTGACGACGGCGTTCCTGGCCGTCGGCCGGGAGGGCCTGGAGACCTCGCTGTTCGTGTGGCGTTCGGTGCACGCGGCCGGCAACGGCGCGGGTCCGCTGGTGGGCGTGCTGCTCGGCATCGGCTCGTCGATCCTGCTGGGCTGGCTGTTCTACCGCGGCGCGCTGAAGATCAACCTGTCCAAGTTCTTCACGTGGACCGGCGGAATGCTGGTCGTGGTCGCCGCGGGCGTGCTCGCCTACGGGGTGCACGACCTCCAGGAGGCCGAGTTCCTGCCGGGCCTGATGAACAAGGCCTTCGACGTCAGCGCGGCCGTCCCGCCGGACAGCTGGTACGGGACCCTGCTGAAGGGCACGTTCAACTTCCAGCCGGACCCGACCTGGCTCCAGGCCGGGGTGTGGACGGCCTACCTGGTCCCGACGCTGCTGCTGTTCTTCGGGGTCTTCGCCCGCACGACGGCGACGGCCCCGGCGCCGGCGCCGGCCGCGCCCGCGGAGACCAAGAGCGGCTCGTAGGACATGGGAAGGGGCCCGGATCGAGACGATCCGGGCCCCTTCCGCACGTCCGGGTCACCACAACCGGTCGACGAGCCCCGGGTACAGGGAGATCCGCGCACCGGCGAACGCGGCGGCATCGGTGCCCGCGCCGGGGAAGTCGGCCAGGACCTCCTTGGCGAACCCGGGAGCGTCCGTGGCCAGCGGCTGCTCGGGCGTTCCGCCGACCAGTACGGTCCCGGGCAGCCGGGTGAAGCCGGCCGCCTCGTAGAAGGGGACGAGCGGCCGGTCGCAGCTGAACAGGACGAGGTCCACGGCCGGGTCGGCGGCCAGCGCCGTGCGGGCCGCCGCCACCAGCCGCCCGCCGTACCCGCGCCCCCGCGCGGTGTCCCGGGTCACCACGGCACTCAGCCCGGCGGCCCGGTACGTCCGCCCGGCGTGCCGGACCGGCTTGTGCAGCAGCGCCAGCGAGGCGACGACCGCCCCCTCGTCGTCGCACAGCAGCATCACCTCGGGCGCGAGCTCGGGATCGTGCCCGGCACGGGAGCCGGGCCAGGCCTGCGCCTCCAGTTCCGCGACCTGCGCCGAGAGCTCCGGCGGCAGCTCGGCTGCCGCGTACGTGAGCACCCTCATCCGATGCGGACCGCGCTGCCGGCCACCCGGATCCGGGCGTCGTCCGGGCGCAGTTCCACCGTCAGGACTCCGGGGCGGCCCATGTCCCGGCCCTGGTGGAGGGTGAGGACGGCGGCCGCCGGGACCAGGCCGAGCTCGCGCGCGTACGCGCCGAAGGCGGCCGCGGCGGCTCCGGTCGCGGGGTCCTCGACGACGCCGCCGACCGGGAAGGGGTTCCGTACGTCGAACAGCGCCGGGCCGGTGCGGTGCACCAGCTGGACCGTCGTCAGCTCCAGGCGCCGCATCAGCGCCTCCAGCCGGAGGAAGTCGTAGGCGAGGTCCGCGAGCCGGGCCCGGGTGGCGGCGCCGAGCACCAGGTGGCGGGCTCCGGCGTAGGCGATCCGGGGCGGGATGCCCGGATCCAGGTCGGCCTCCGGCCAGTCCAGCGCGGCCAGCGCCTCGGCGAGGTCGGCCGGGGCGACGTCCTCGACGTACGGCTCGACGCTGGTCAGCACGGCCCGCAGGCCCCCGTCGGACGCGGTGACCGAGACGGGCACCGTACCGGCCGGGGTCGCGAACACCAGCTCGCCCGGACCGATCCGCTCCGCCAGCGCCACGGAGGCGGCCACGGTGGCGTGCCCGCAGAAGGACACCTCGGCCTTCGGGCTGAAGAACCGCAGCGTGAAGGCCCGGCCCGGCACCCCGCCCAGGCCCGGCGGCGGCGCGGTGAGGAAGGCGGTCTCGCTGTAGCCCAGGCCGGCCGCGATCTCCAGCATCCGGGCGTCGTCCAGGCCGCTCGCGTCGAGCACGACCCCCGCGGGGTTGCCCCCGGCCGGGTCGTCCGAGAAGGCGGTGTAGCGCAGCACGTCAGTCATGATCGCCCCAACTCCCGGCCCGGCGGCCGCATTCCCGTCCGCTCGCGGCCGGGGGGTCAGCCGCGCCCGATGTACGGCATCGCGGTCGCCATCACCGTCGCGAACTGCACGTTCGCCTCCAGCGGCAGCTCCGCCATGTGCAGGACCGTGCGCGCCACGTCCGCGGCGTCCATCACCGGCTCCACCGCCAGCTGCCCGTTCGCCTGGAGGATCCCGGTCTGCATCCGCTCGGTCATCTCGGTGGCCGCGTTGCCGATGTCGATCTGCCCGCAGGCGATCCGGTGCGGCCGCCCGTCCAGCGAGAGCGACTTCGTCAGGCCCGTCATCGCGTGCTTGGTCGCGGTGTAGGCGATGGAGTTCGGCCGCGGCACGTGCGCGGAGATCGATCCGTTGTTGATGATCCGCCCGCCCTGCGGGTCCTGCGCCTTCATCTGCCGGAAGGCGGCCTGCGCGCACAGGAAGGCCCCGGTCAGGTTGACGTCCACCACCTGGCGCCAGGCCTCGTACGCGAGGTCCTCCAGCGGGACCCCGCCCGGGCCGAAGGTCCCGGCGTTGTTGAAGAGGAGGTCGAGGCGCCCGTACCGCTCGCGTACCGCGGCGAACAGTGCGGCCACGTCGTCCGGATCGCTCACGTCCGCCCGTACGCACAGCACGTCCGCCCCGGCCCCGGCGGCCTTCGCCGTCTCCTCCAGCGGTTCGGTCCGGCGGCCGGCCACGGCCACCGACCAGCCGGCGGCGGCCAGGGCCAGGGCGACGGAGCGGCCGATGCCGGAGCCCGCGCCGGTCACGACGGCGATCTTGTTCCCACTTGCGCTCATGGGGCCGCAGGGTACGTCACATGTCGCATCGGTCCACGGACGTTCCGATAGCTGAGAGCATGGGTCGGTCGGGGGTGTGAAAAGACGACGAAAAGACTGGAGTTCCGCATGTCGGAGAGAGGCCCCGCGACGGCCCCCTCGCACGAGCCGCCGCCCGAAACGCCCTCCGCACCGCAAGCCCCTTCCGCCCCGCTCACGACCGCCCGCCGTACCGGACTGCTCGTCACTTTCATACTCGGTGGGCTCAGTGCCCTCCCCCCGCTGTCCATGGACATGTACCTGCCGGCCCTGCCGCAGGTCACCGGCGCCCTGCACAGCCCGGCCGCCACGATCCAGCTCACCCTCACCGCCTGCCTCGCCGGCATGGCGCTGGGCCAGCTCGTCATCGGCCCGATGAGCGACAAGTGGGGCCGGCGCCGGCCCCTGCTGACCGGCATGGTCGTCTACGTCCTCGCCACCGCCATCTGCGCCCTCGCGCCCACCGCAGAACTGCTGATCGGCTTCCGGCTGCTCCAGGGCCTGGCCGGGGCGGCCGCGATCGTCATCGCGCGGGCCGTCGTGCGCGACCTGTACGACGGGGTCGAGATGGCCCGGTTCTTCTCCACGCTGATGCTGATCTCCGGCGTGGCCCCGATCATCGCCCCGCTCATCGGCGGCCAGATCCTGCGCTTCGCCGACTGGCGCGGGGTGTTCGTCGTCCTCACCGGCGTCGGCGCCGTGCTCACCCTCGTCGTCTGGCGCAGCCTCGGCGAGACCCTGCCGCCCGAGCGGCGGCAGACCGGCGGCGTGGGCTCCGCGCTGCGGACCATGCGGGGACTGCTGGCCGACCGCGTCTTCGCCGGGTACACGCTGGCCGGCGGCTTCGCCTTCGCCACGCTGTTCTCGTACATCTCGGCCTCTCCGTTCGTGGTGCAGGAGATCTACGGGGCCTCGCCGCAAGCCTTCAGCCTGCTGTTCGGCCTCAACTCCGTCGGCCTCATCGCCGCCGGGCAGGTCAACGGCAAGCTGCTGGTCGGCCGGGTCCGCCTGGACAAGGTGCTCGGCGGCGGGCTCACCGTCATCACGGCGGCGTCGGTCTCGCTGCTGCTGATGTCCACCGGGGTGTTCGGGGAGGTCGGGCTGGTCCCCATCGCGGCGGCGCTGTTCGTGCTGATGTCGGCGATGGGCGTGGTCCTGCCGAACACCAACGCGCTGGCGCTGATGCGCACCCCGCACGCGGCCGGCTCGGCCTCGGCCCTGCTGGGCACCTCCTCCTTCCTGGTCGGGGCGATCGCCTCGCCGCTGGTCGGGATCGCGGGCGAGGGCACGGCGGTGCCGATGGCCCTGGTCCAGCTGGTGTGCTCGCTGCTGGCGGTGGCCTGCTTCGCCGGCATGTGCCGGCCCTGGCAGAACCGGGACGCCACCGTCTGATCCGGGCTTCCGGGGCGCCCCAGGGGGTGTCGTCGAAGTAGCGTCGGCCGCCCGCGCCGGCCAGACGGGACCTCGACGACACCTCCTGGCGGCGTCCCGGACCCCGCGGGCGCCGTAAACTTCGCTGGTGAACGCCTCCGCCTCCGCCTCCGTGCCCACCACCGCCGAAACGCTGCGGTCCGCGCTGGGCGGGCTGCTCGACGGACTCCCGCCGAAGCAGGCCACGGCCGCCGTCGACCGGCTGATCGCCAACTACCGCGGCCGGACCCCGACCGACGCGCCCGTCCTGCGCGACCGCTCCGACGTGGCGGCGTACGCGGCGTACCGGATGCCGGCCACCTTCGAGGCCGTACGCTCCGCCCTGGGCGCCCTCGCGGAGGCCGCCCCGCAGTGGTCCCCCGGCTCCCACGTGGACGTCGGCGGCGGCACGGGCGCGGCGACCTGGGCGGTGGACGCCCTCTGGGACGGCCCCCGCGACACCGCGGTCCTGGACTGGGCGGAGCCGGCGCTGGCCCTCGGCAAGGAGCTCGCGGCCGCCTCCGGTTCTCCGGTGCTGCGCGCCGCCGAGTGGCGCCGGGCCGTCATCGGGTCCGGGCTGGCGCTCCCCGGGGCGGACCTCGTGACGGTGTCGTACGTACTGGGCGAGCTGACGCCCGAGGCCCGCCGGGCCGTGGTCGCCGAGGCGGCCCGCGCCGGGGAGGCCGTGGTGCTGATCGAACCGGGCACGCCCCAGGGGTACCTGCGCATCCGCGAGGCCCGCGACCAGCTGATCGCGGCAGGACTGAAGGTCGCCGCCCCCTGCCCGCACGACGGCACCTGCCCGATCGAGGTCGGCCAGGACTGGTGCCACTTCTCGGCGCGGGTCAGCCGGTCCTCCCTGCACCGGAAGGTCAAGGGCGGCTCCCTCCCGTACGAGGACGAGAAGTTCAGCTACGTGGCCGCGACCCGCTTCCCGGTGGAGCCGGCCCCCTCCCGGATCACGCGGAAGCCGCAGATCCGGAAGGGGCTCGTCCTGCTGGAACTGTGCGGTCCCGAGGGCGAGGGCCTGACCCGGGTCAACGTGACCAAGCGCCACGGTGACCTCTACAAGGCGGCGCGGGACGCCGACTGGGGTCAGGAGTGGCCGCCGGCCACCTCGTAGCCGCGCGGCCGCGGCGGACGGCGGCCGCTACATCCGCAGCTCCTGGGTGCAGCACTTCACGCTGCCGCCGCCCTTGAGCAGCTCGCCCAGGTCCATCGGGACGGGCTCGAAGCCCCGCTCCCGCAGGGGCTGGAACAGTCCGGCCGCCGCCTGCGGGAGCAGGACGTTCCGGCCGTCCGAGACCGCGTTCAGGCCGAGGGCCGCCGCGTCCTCGTCGCCGGCGATCAGCGCGTCCGGGAACAGCCGCTCCAGCACGGCCCGGCTGCCGGGCGAGAACGCGGGCGGGTAGTACATGACCTCGTCGCCGTCGAGCACACAGAGCGCCGTGTCCAGGTGGTAGTAGCGCGGGTCCACCAGGTCGAGGCCGATCACCGGGCGGCCGAAGAACTCCTGGGCCTCGTCGTGCGAGAGCGGGCTGGAGCGGAAGCCCCGGCCGGCCAGGATGTAGGTGGCGGTGACGGCGAAATCGCCCTCGCCCTCGTTGACGTGGGACGGCTCGTGGACGTGCTCGAAGCCGTGGGACCGGAACCAGTCGAGGTGGATCTCCGCCTCGGCGGCGCGCTCCGGGTAGGCGAACCGGGCGCCGAGCACCCGGCCGTCGACGACGAGGGCGCCGTTGGCGGCGAAGACCATGTCGGGCAGCTCGGGGTCCGGTACGAGCGTCTCGACGGTGTGGCCGAGCGAGCGGTAGCGGTCCCGGAGGTCTTCCCACTGGGCGTGTGCGAGGGGCAGGTCCACCGGTTTCGTGGGGTCCATCCACGGGTTGATGGAGTACGTGACCTTGAAGTGTGCGGGTGGGCACATCAAGTAGCGCCGGGGTGTGGCGACTCTGCGCAAAGAAGGCTCCTCACGGCTCACGAGAGATGAGGAGAGAATCGTCTCTCCTCAAGGGAAACCGCGCAGTGAACTGATTGGGTGGTTTACGGAATGACACAAAGACGAGACGTCTCGCGTTGATAATTTGTCCGAATGAGCAGCAGATCACCTGACGCGAAGGCCCCCGACCCCGCCCGCCGCAGCGACCGCTCCCGGCGGGCCATCCTCGACTCGGCGCTCGCACTGGTCTCGGAGGTCGGCTACAACAAGCTGACCATCGAGGCCATCGCCGCCCGCGCGGGCGTCGGCAAGCAGACGATCTACCGCTGGTGGCCGTCGAAGGCGGCGGTCCTGCTGGACGCCTCGCTCGCGCTCTTCGGGGACGCGGAGAGGGAGGCCGACTGGACGGGCTTCCCGGACACCGGCGACCTCGCCGCCGACCTCAAGCTGGTGCTGCGGGTGACGGTGGACCAGTTCAACGACGAGAAGTACGCGGCCCCCACGCGCGCCCTGACCGCCGCCGGGGCGACCGACGCCGAGCTGAGCGCCCGCTTCGCCGAGCAGCTGCTGGAGCCGCAGCTCGCCCTGTACGAGACGCGGTTGCGGGCGGCCCGGGACGCCGGACAGCTCGCGCCGGACGCGGACCTGCGTCTGACGGTGGAGATGCTGGTGGGACCGCTGACGTACCGCTGGCTGATGCGGACGGGACCGCTGACGCACGCGTTCGCGGACGGGCTGGTGGACCGGGTACTGGGCGGGGTGGCGCGGTGACGGGGGTGTCGAAGGTCACCGAGGCCTGACGGGCCGGTGGACGGCCGGGGACAATTGGCGGAATTTCACCGGTATGTGACGGTATTCCGCCTGCCGTTGTGCGCTCTCCGTGCACCTGTCCCCCACCCCCCGGTGGGGGAGAGCGGTCACCCGGACCCCAGGATGGTGGGACCATGTGAGGGTCTGCCGGGGAAACGGTGAGGTGAGGGGATAGATGGGGTCTGAGTCCGGCCGCGTCAAACGCGGCGAGCAGAGCAGGATTTCCCAGTGGCTGCGCCGGCGGCCCAAACCCTCCCCCGAAGATCCCGAGCGCGCACGCGAGGCCCTCCTGCTGTCCGCGGCCGCCGCGGGCCTGCCGCTCGCCCCCGCCGCCCATCCCGCCGGCTACCGGTGTTCGTGCGACCGGATCGGCTGTCCCACCCCCGCACGCCACCCCCTCTCCTTCGCCTGGCAGACGCAGTCGACGACCGACCGCGCACAGATCGAACGCTGGGCGCGCAACCAGCCCCAGGCGAACTTCATCACCGCGACGGGCATGGTCCACGACGTGCTGGACGTCCCCCTCGAAGCCGGGGCGAGCGCACTGGAGCGCCTGCTGGCGGCGGGCGTGGAAGTCGGCCCGGTCGCCGAATCGGGCGGCACGGGCGACCAGGCCCGGATGCTCTTCTTCACGGCGACGCGCGGGACCCCCGAGGACGAGGACGAGTGGTGGCCCTGCGAGCTGGACTGCCACCCGGAGACCATGGACGAGCACCCGGGCCTGCGGTGGCACTGCCGCGGCAGCTACGTCCTGGTCCCCCCGGCCGCGCTCCCCGGTGACCTGGCGGTCACCTGGATCCGCGGCACGGAGCACCCCCTCCCCGACCCCCTCACCCTCCTCGAAACCCTGACGGACGCCTGCGCCACGTACGCGGGCGCCGCCACCGAAACCCCCTCGGCGGCCTGGCCCCTGAGCCGCTAGGTCGTGCCCCGCGGCCCCGACCGGGGCGGTCAGTGGATCTGGGTGACCACCACGTCCAGGGACCAGGCCTTGGCCGGCTTCGCGGGGGCCTCGGCCTCCACGGCGTAGCCCAGGTCGCGCAGCGCCGTGACCAGCTCGGCCGGGGTCGCGGGGACGGCCCCGGCGACGAGCAGGTCCCGCACCAGCCGCCCCTTCGTGGCCTTGTTGAAGTGGCTCACCACCGACCGCTTCTCCACCCCGTCCACGATCTGCGCGTGCAGCACCCGCACCGTCGCCGTGCGCCCCGCCACCTCGCCCTTGGGCTTCCACGCCGACGCATAGGCCGAGGAGCGCAGGTCCAGCACCAGACCGTCCCCCGCCGCGGCCGGCATCACCGCCGCCATGGGCTCCCGCCAGTACGCCCCCAGCGCGCCCAGCCCCGGCAGCTTCACCCCCATCGAGCAGCGGTACGAGGGGATCCGGTCCGTCACCCGGACCGCGCCCCACAGACCCGAGAACACCATCAGGGACTGCTCCGCCAGCGTCCGCGCCGCCGCCGGCAGGCCGGCCAGGCCCAGCGCGTCGTACAGGACGCCGGTGTAGATCTCCCCGGCCGGCCGGGCCACCGCGGACCGCAGCCCGGCGTTCTTCGCCACCTCGCCGCGCAGCCCCTCGCTCAGACCGAGCACCTCACGGGCCTTCGTCTCGTCCCCCGCGCACAGCTCGACCAGTTCCTCCAGCACGGCCGCCCGCGCCCCGGCCAGTCCCGGCAGCGACAGCGTCCCCGGCTCCAGGGGCGCGCCGGATCCGCCGGCGGCCTTTCCCTCGGACGGCGGCAGCAGCACGAGCACGGTGGTTCTCCTTCAGTACGACACGGCGCAGGGGGTGCGGCCCCCGAGCCAGGGTAGACGGCTCGCCGCGCCGCGGGCGCCCACCCGTCCTACGCTCGACCCATGCCACGCCGTCATATGCACATGACCGGCGCAGACGGGGCTGCCCTGCGGGCCGCGCTGCGTGACCTGCGCACGGAGCTGGGCGTGCCCGGGGAGTTCCCGGCTCCGGTGCTCGCCGAAGCCGAGCGGGCGGTCCGCACCCCGCTCCTCCCCGACCTCGACGCCACCGACCTCCCCCTGTTCACCATCGACCCGCCCGCCTCCCGCGACCTGGACCAGGCCATGCACCTGGCGAAGCGCGCGAGCGGCGGCGGCTACCGCGTGCACTACGCCATCGCCGACGTCGCCGCCTTCGTCACCCCCGGCGGCGCCCTCGACACCGAGGCCCACCAGCGCGTCACCACCCTCTACTTCCCCGACGGCCGGGTCCCCCTCCATCCGCCCGTCCTCTCCGAGGGCGCGGCCAGCCTGCTGCCCGGCCAGACCTGCCCGGCGCTGCTGTGGCGCTTCGACCTGGACTCCGCCGGACGCGTGGAGAGCACCGAGGTCCGCCGCGCCCTGGTCCGCAGCCGGGCCAAGCTGGACTACGACGGCGTCCAGCAGGCCATCGACTCCCGGACCGCCGAAGAGCCCCTCGCCCTCCTCCAGGACGTCGGCCGGCTCCGCGAGACCCTGGAGCAGGAGCGCGGCGGGATCTCGCTGAACGTGCCCGAGCAGGAGATCGTCGCGCAGAACGGCTCGTACACCCTCGCCCACCGGGCCCCGCTCCCCGCGGACGGCTGGAACGCCCAGATCTCCCTGATGGCCGGCATGGCCGCCGCCGAGCTGATGCTCGCCGCCGGCACCGGCATCCTGCGCACCCTCCCCAGCGCCCCCGACGGGGCCGTCGGCCGGCTCCGGCGCACCGCCGCCGCCCTGCGGATCGACTGGCCGCACCACGTGCCGTACGCCGAACTCGTCCGCACCCTCGACCCGCACCTCCCCGCCCACGCCGCGTTCCTCCAGGAGTGCACGGCCCTGCTGCGCGGCGCGGGCTACACGGTGTTCACCGGCGGCCGGGCCCCGGAGCCCCTCCTGCACGCCGCGGTGGCGGCCCCGTACGCGCACTGCACCGCCCCGCTGCGCCGGCTCGTCGACCGGTACGCGGGCGAACTGTGCGTGGCGGCGGTGGCCGGGATCGATCCCCCGGCGTGGGCGACGGCCGCGCTGGACGCGCTCCCGCAGCGGATGGCGGACGGCAGCAGGCTGGCCAACACGGCCGAGCGGGAGTGCGTGGACCTCGTCGAGGCGGCCCTGCTGAAGGACCACGTCGGGCAGACCTTCGAGGCGACCGTGATCGACGTCAAGGAGCACGAGCCGCTCGTGGGCACGGTCCACCTGGAGGAGCCGGCCGTGGTCGGCCGGGTCGAATCCCCGTCCGCGCGGCTGCCCCTGGGCGACCGCATCCGGGTCCGCCTGACGCAGGCCGACCCGGGCCGGGCGAAGGTGCTGTTCGCGCCCGCCTGAGCGGATCTCCCCCGGCCGGCTCTGGCTGGGGCGCCCGCCGCCTGTCATCATCTGCGCAGCAGGCGGGGGAGGCCGGCGATGGGTTCCGTCGACATGTCCGTACGGCCGGCCGTACCGGCGGCAGCACCGGCGGGCGTACCGGCGGGCGCGAGCCGCCGCGGGCCCGCCGCCGCGCTGCGCCCGCACATCGTCAACTACACCGGGTTCCGTACGGAGTTCACCGCGCCCCGGCGCAGGCTGGAGCTCCCCACCGGGTACGCGACGCTCGTCTTCCCCTTCGGCGGGGGCCTCTGGGTCTCACGCGGCGGGGAAGAGCCCTCCGCCGCCCTGCGGTCCGCCGCCGGGGCCCTGATCAGCGGCCCGCGCACCGGCTGGGCGATCGGGGCGCACGCGGGGGCGGTGCACGGGCTGGAGGTGAACCTGACTCCGCTCGGCGCGTACCGGCTGTTCGGAGTGCCGATGGTGCACTTCGCGGACGGCCTCGCGGACCTCGGCGAGGTGCTCGGGCCCGTCGGCCGCCACCTGCCCGAGCGGCTGCGGTCCCTGGGCGGCTGGGAAGAGCGCTTCGACCTGCTCGACGCGGTGTTCACCGCCCGCCTGGAGCGGGGTCCGGCCGCCGCACCCGAGGTCCGCGGGGCCCTGGCCCGGCTCTGGGCCGACAGCGGCTCGCTGGCCCTGGCCGCCGCCGAGACCGGCTGGAGCGCCCGCACGCTGCGCGCCCGCTTCCGCGAACAGGTCGGCCTGTCCCCCAAGGGCATCGCCCGGGTGTTCCGGCTCCAGCGCGCGCTGCGGCTGCTCGCGGCCGGGGCCGCCCCCGCCCAGGTCGCGGCGGCCTGCGGCTACCACGACCAGGCCCACTTCGGCCGGGACGTGAAGGCCCTGACCGGGCTGCCGCCCGCCCGGTTCGCGGCCCTGCGCGGCGGGCTGCCGCCGGGCTCGGCCCTGGACCGGGTACCGGGCCGGATCACCAGCCTGCTGCTCCCGGACGAGGGGGCCCGTGAACAGCCGGTGCGTACCGGCCGCGCATGCCGTTTTTGACAAGACACGGCCGGTGGATTCCTGCCACGCTCGGCGCACGACTCCTCATCCCCCCGGAGGGTCCCGACGCAGTGCGGCAGCCCGTCACGGGGGTGCGGGTTGCCGTACCGCGCCGACCAGCGCGCGGGGGTCGTCCGCGTGGAAGCGGATCGTACGGGCCGACGCGCGGGCACCGAGCGGCCTGCGGAAGTCCAGCGGCCGGTTCAGCTCCAGGGTCACCGTGGTCTGGCTGCCCACGATCAGGTCGAGGACCCCCTCGTCGGAGAGGCTGACGAGCCGGCCCTCCGGGTAGCGCCGGTCCACCCGGACCGAGGCGACCGCGTCCGGCGGGACGGTCAGGTCGAACAGTGCCCCGTACCGGATCCGCAGCGTCCCGTCGGGCCGCACCACGTGCGGCCGGGTCACGCAGGCGGCGTGCAGGCCGAGCACCGCCAGCACCCCGTACACGTCGAGGACGAGCAGCACCCGGTGCACGGCCGGCCAGGGGATCAGCACGGCCAGCCCGACCGTCTCGATCACCGACACGAAGAGCAGCCCGTACATCATGGCCGTCTGCGGTCCGGTGTACGCGGCGGCGAGGTCCCCCGGGCGCACCCCGTGCCTGCGGCGCCCCACCCAGCGCCCCAAGGATGCGAAGGCCCGCAGCTCGTGCTGCAGGAGGCGCCGTATGGGCTCCGGGACGGCGGCGGCGACCGCGTCCCGGCGGGCCGCCGGGGGCGCCAGGCCCCGCGCGCGGGCGGCCGCGTACAGGGACCACAGCACCCGCGCCTCCAGCAGCAGCACCCCGAGCACCAACGCCTCGGCGCCCGCCAGCACCCACCCGGGCGGCCGCAGTCCGGCGGCGAGGCAAAGGACGAGGACCAGCTCGCCCGGTATCACCGCGGCGGCCGCGATCCGGGCCGCGCGCAGGGCGCTCACGCCCGGCCCCGGTCCGCGAAGGCCGCCATCACGCGGCGGACGACCTCGGCCTGGGCGGGCGCGAATTCGGCGAGCAGCGCCTCCCGGAAGCCGGGCACGACCGGCCCGTCGGCCGGGATCGCGTCGAAGACCCCGGCGGGGACGGCCGCGACCAGCGCGTCGGCAAGGGGTCCGATGCGGGGGTCGTCGACGGGGGCCGCGGCGAGCTCGTCGAGCCGCTCGTACAGGGCGAGGACGGCCGGGTCGGCGGCCACGGGGGCGAGCGCGGCGTAGAGCTCCTCGCCGGCCGCGCCGGTGGCGTCGAGGAGGGTGAGGTGCTCGCGGTCCTTGGCGGCGGCCGGGGACGCGGTGGGCGGCGCCTTCGCCAGCAGCGCGGCGAGCCCGGGCGAGACGGGCTCGCCGTCCCCCGGTCCGGCGGCGAGCAGCGCCGCGAGCCGCTGCCGGCGGGAGGCGAGTTCGGCCTCCTGGCGGGCGAGGTCGGCGTCGAGTTCCGCCAGTACCTCGGCCAGTTCGCGCCCCGCGTCGTCCGCGAGGACGTCGCGGACCTCGTCGAGGCCGAGCCCGAGCTCGGTGAGCCGGCGCACCCGGGCCAGCAGGACGGCGTCGCGCACGCTGTACGCGCGATAGCCGTTGGGGCGCCGCTCCGGCTCCGGGAGCAGCCCGACATGGTGGTAGTGCCGGATCGCCCGGGTCGTGACCCCGACGAGCGCGGCGATCTCTCCGATCCGCATGCCCTCCAGTAGAAACCCTGCCGCTGCGTCAAGGTCAAGCGCGGCGCCGGGCGCGGGTAGCATGGTCACTCGCAGAACAACCGGAGCGGGCGGCCGCGTCGGGATCCCCGGATCCCGCCGAGGAACGTCCGGGCTCCACAGGGCAGGGTGGTGGCTAACGGCCACCCGGGGTGACCCGCGGGACAGTGCCACAGAAAACAGACCGCCGGGGCTTCGGCCCTCGGTAAGGGTGAAACGGTGGTGTAAGAGACCACCAGCGCCTGGGGTGACCCAGGCGGCTAGGTAAACCCCACCCGGAGCAAGGTCAAGAGGAGTCGTCTTCGGACGGCTCTGCGCGAACGTTCGAGGGCTGCCCGCCCGAGTTCGCGGGTAGACCGCAGGAGGCCGGCGGCAACGCCGGTCCTAGATGGATGGCCGTCTCCCCGGCGACCGCGAGGTCACCGGGCGACAGAACCCGGCGTACAGCTCCGGTTGTTCTGCACTCGACGAAGCCGAAGGGCCCGTCCCCGTCAGGGGGCGGGCCCTTCGCCGTACGTCCTCGAACCGGCGGGTCAGCGCAGGTGCGAGGTGTCGTTCAGCAGGCGCACCGAGGCGTTGCCGTCGGCGTAGTAGGCCACCGCCGAGAGGGAGGCCGCGGACAGCTCCATCTTGAACAGCGCCTCCGGCGGGGCGCCCAGCGCGAGCCGGACCAGGATCTTGACCGGGGTCACGTGCGTGACCAGCAGCACCGTGCGGCCCGCGTGCGCGGCCAGCAGCCGGTCCCGGGTCGCCGAGATGCGGCGGGTGGCGGCCGTGAAGCTCTCGCCGCCGCCCGTCGGGGCCGCCTTCGGGGAGTCCAGCCAGGCCTGGAGGTCGTCCGGGAAGCGCTCGCGCACCTCGGCGAAGGTCAGGCCCTCCCAGGCGCCGAAGTCCACCTCGCGCAGGCCCTCCTCGACGGTGACCGTGAGGCCGAGCCGGTCCGCGACGGCCTGCGCGGTCTCCCGGCAGCGGCGCAGCGGGGAGCTGACGATCGTCTGGACGGTGCCGCGGGCGGCCAGGGCCTCGGCCACCGCCGATGCCTGGCGGCGGCCGGCCGGGGACAGCTCCGGGTCGGTGCCGCCGCTGCCGGAGAAGCGCTTCTGCGGGGTGAGGGCCGTCTCCCCGTGGCGCAGCAGGACGAAGGTCGCCGGGGTGCCCATGTCGGGACCCCAGCCCGGCGTGGCCGAGGGGGCCTGGGCCGGGCCCGGCGCCGGGGCGGGGATGCGTCCCGATGCGGTGGCGTCCTGCTCCGCGAACAGGGTGTCGGCCCCGGCAGCCTCGCGTGCCGGTGCGGTGGCCGACGTACCGGAAGCAGTGGCGAGGGCGGCCCGTACGGCCGCGGCCCCCTTCGCGGCGTCCCCCGGAGGGCCGGCCGGCGGGGTCGCCAGGGCGCGGGCCGCCGAGGCGTCCAGGGCCGCCGAAGAGGCCGACGGCTCCCACTGCTCGCCGCGCTTGCCCGCGTCCATCGCCTCGTTGGCGAGCCGGTCCGCGTGCTTGTTCCGCTCGCGCGGGATCCACTCGTACGTCACCTGCGCGCGCGGCAGGACCTTCGCCGCCTCCGCCGCGAGGGGCTTCATGTCCGGGTGCTTGATCTTCCAGCGGCCCGACATCTGCTCGACGACCAGCTTGGAGTCCATGCGCACCTGCACCACGGCGTCCGGGGACAGCTCGCGGGCCGCCTTGAGGCCGGCGATCAGGCCCTTGTACTCGGCCACGTTGTTGGTCGCGACGCCGATGTACTCCGCGCGCTCGGCCAGCGTCTCGCCCGTCGCCGGGTCGAGGACGACCGCGCCGTAGCCGGCGGGCCCCGGGTTGCCCCGGGAGCCGCCGTCCGCCTCGACGACGAACCGGACAGGCCTCTGCATCAGATGCCCGAGTCGGCCGTACGGACCAGGATGCGGCCGCAGTTCTCGTGCCGCACGACCTGGTCGCGGGCCGCGGCCTTGATCTCGTTGACCTCGGCCATGTCGAGCTCCAGGCGGCAGCCCTCGCAGCGGCGCTGGTACAGGCGGGCGGCGCCGACGCCGCCCTGCTTGACGCGGATCTTCTCGTACAGGGCCATCAGGTCGGCCGGCATCGAGGCGACGATGACCTCGCGGTCCTTGGCGATCTTCGCGGCCTCGGCGTCGAGCTCGCCGGTGGCGGCGTCGCGGCGGGCGGTGGCGTCCGTCAGCTTGGCTTCGAGGGCGGAGACCCGCTCGGTCAGCCCGGTGACCCGCTCCTGCGCACCCTCCAGGCGCTCCATGACCTCCAGGACCACGTCCTCCAGGTCGGCCTGGCGCTTGGCGAGGGAGACGACCTCGCTCTGCAGGTTCGCCAGGTCGCGGGCGGAGATGCCCGCGCCGGAGTCGAGCCGCTGCTGGTCGCGGGCCGCGCGCTGGCGCACCTGGTCGACGTCCTGCTCCGCCTTGGTCTGCTCGCGGGCGGCGTCGCTCGCCTGCGTCTGGGCCGCCACGAGCAGGTCGCGCTGCTGCGTCAGGTCCTTGGTCAGGGACTCGACCTCGGTGTGCTCCGGCAGCGACTTGCGCTTGTGGGCGAGCTGAGACAGCCGGACGTCCAGGGCCTGGACGTCGAGAAGTCGGATCTGGTCGGCGGGCTCGGCGTTCAGTTGGGGGCTCCTGAG
This sequence comes from Streptomyces sp. WM6372, assembly GCF_001279655.1. NCBI lineage: Bacteria > Bacillati > Actinomycetota > Actinomycetes > Kitasatosporales > Streptomycetaceae > Streptomyces > Streptomyces sp. WM6372. The sequence goes on from NZ_LGDB01000223.1 coordinate 23,112, forward strand.
TTAGAAGAGGGAGATGAAGGAACGTCGGACGGCGCGTGCGCCGTCCACGGGTCGGTGACCGAGCGCGAGACGTGGGTGCGCAGACCCCAGCCGTGGCGCTCGGAGATCGCGTCGAGCTGCGCGGCGGCCTGCTCGCACCAGGGCCACTCGGTGGCCCAGTGCGCGGCGTCGACGAGGGCCAGCGGGCTCTGCTCGCGGGCCTCGGAGACGGGGTGGTGGCGCAGGTCGGCGGTGAGGAACACGTCCACGCCGGCGGCCCGGACCTGGCCGAAGAGGCTGTCGCCGGAGCCGCCGCTGACGGCGACGGTACGCACCAGCGCCTCGGGGTCGCCGGCGACGCGGATGCCCTGGGCGGTCCGCGGCAGCCGGGCGGCGGCGCGGGCGGCGAACGCGCGCAGCGTCTCGGGGTGGTCCAGCTCGCAGATCCGGCCGAGGCCGCGGCGGCCCTCGGGGTCGGTGGGATCGGGGACCAGCGGGCCGGTGATCCGCAGGTCGAGGGCGCCGGCGAGCGCGTCGGAGACGCCGGGGTCGGCGGTGTCCGCGTTGGTGTGGGCGACGTGCAGCGCGATGTCGTTCTTGATGAGCGTGTGCACGACGCGGCCCTTGAAGGTGCCGGCCTCGACGGTGGTGGTGCCGCGCAGGTAGAGGGGGTGGTGGGTGACGACGAGATCGGCGCCCAGCTTCACTGCCTCGTCGACGATCTCCTGCACGGGGTCGACGGCGAACAGGACGCGGGAGACCTCGGCGTCGGGATCGCCGCATACGGTTCCGACGGCGTCCCACTGCTCGGCCCGCGAGGGGGGCCAGAGGGCGTCCAGCGCGGCGATGACTTCGGAGAGACGGGGCACAGGCCAAGGCTACCGTCCGTACGGGAGCGGGTCCGTCCCTACGTGACGGCACAGCACAATCGCCCCCGCGGCCGGCCCTGAACCGCTCGGCGGCCACCCGTACGTGTGAAGCGCGGATGGTCGTGTTGTTCGGCCCGAAGAGCGAAAACTAGCTTCCTCCCCGGAGGTGACGCACGGATGACTGTCTGTGCCATCGAGATCACGACGACGGCCCCGTTCACCATCGCCGCGGACGGGTCGTACGCGGCCCGGCTGGCCGGGGTCGGGGAGGCCCGGTATCCGGAGCGCTGGACCCTGGCCGGGCCCGAGCCGTACGCGGTGCCGCTGCCGCTCGCTCAGCCCGAGGAGGCCGACAGCGAGGTGCTGGCGCTGGCCGACGGCCGGGTGCTGATCCACCGGCGGGTCGCGCAGCGCCACGCCTTCGCGCTCCTGTACCCGACGGGCGGCGCCGCGGCCGGGCCGCGGACCGGGGAGCTCCCGATGGGCTCGGTGGAGCCCGGGGACGAAGAGGTACGGGTGTCCCTGCTGCCCCCGTCCCCGGACGGACGCGGCGCCTTCGCCCTGGCCGCGTCGGCCGCCGGGACCACGGTCTGGCAGGTGGCCGGGGGCGTCTTCGGGCAGGTCGCCCGGATCCCGGGCCGCTGCTCCGGCGGCGTCTGGCTGGACCGGACGGGCCGGATGCTGGCGCTGGACCGCGAGCTGGACGGCACCACCAAGGCCGTCGCGGTGGACCTGGGCCGGGGCGGCGAGGTCTCCCCGCTGCTGCAGATCGCGGAGGGCAGCGACGACCGGCTGCTGCTGGCCGACCCCGACAGCGGGCTGCTGCTGATCCGCTCGGACGCCCCGGGCGAGCCGCGCCTGGGCTGGGGCGTGCTGGGCAGCTCTCTCCCGGTGCGCTTCCCCGAGTGCCTGCGCGGGGAGGCGGGGACCCCGTTCGCCGTACAGCCGGGCCAGGCCCTGATGCCGGAGAGCTGCGGGGTGGCGCTGCGGCTGGAGGACGGTGGGGGCACCCCCGGCGGTGGCTGGGGGAGGATCGGCCTGTGGCGGCCCGCCGACCGGCACGTGTTCCGGCTCGCCGCCCCCGAGGGCTGGCTCGGCACCGGGCTGTGGAGCCCGCAGGGCCGCCTGCACCTCCCGTACGCGACCCCCGAGACCCCCTGCGGGATCACGGGGCTGACCCTGCCGGTGTCCCCGCCGCCCCCGGTCCGGCTGGATCCGCCGCCGGCGACCGCGCCCCGGCCCGTACCGCTCCAGCAGGCTCCGCTGTAGCGGGGCCGGTGCACGGCCCGTGGCGGGTTGGGCGGAGGTCGGTGGAGGGTTCGGTGGGGGGGGTCAGCGGCCTTCGAAGGCCAGGTCGCGGGCCGCGCCGAGCGCTGTGGCCACCGCGCCCAGCAGCACGGCGTCCTCCCCCAGGCCGCTCGGCGCCACCTTCGGCCGCAGCGGCGTGAGGGTCCGCAGCGTCTGGCGGACCGTGCTCAGCAGCAGGTCGGCGTTGTGGCCGACCCCGCCGCCGAGCACGACGAGGTCCGGGTCGAGTACGGCGGAGACGGCCGCGACGGTGTGGGCGAGGCGTTCGCCCTCCTGCTCGACGGCCCGGGCGGCGGCCGGGTCTCCCGCCCGGGCGGCGTCGAAGACGTCCTTGGCGGTGAGCGGCCCGGTCATCCCGTGGGCGCGGGCCGCCTGGACCACGGCCTCCGCCGAGACGGCGTCCTCCATGCTGTCGGCGGTGTCGGCGGCGTGGGCGGCGCCTTCGGCGTGGGCTGCGGGATCCGGTCCGCCGCGGCCCGCCCAGGGCAGGAAGCCGATCTCGCCGGCCCCGCCGTGCGCCCCGGTGAACAGCCGGCCCTCGTTGACGATGCCCATGCCGAGACCGGTCCCGATCATGACGTAGACGAAGAGCCGGCTGTCCGCACCGACGCCGTACGTGTACTCACCGAGCGCCGCGAGATTGGCGTCGTTCTGGACGGCGACGGGCAGGCCGAGCCCGTCGCGGATCCGGTCGAAGAGGCCCGGTCGGCCCCAGCCGGGCAGTTGCTGGGCGTACCGGACCCGGCGCGTGTCCTCGTCGTAGACGCCGGGCGTACCGACGACGGCGTGGGTGACCTTGCGCGGGTCCGGGGCCGAGTCGGCGACGAGCCCTCGGGCGGTGGACACGGCCAGGTCGGCCATGGTGTTGGCGGTGCGGGCCTGGTTGCGGACGTCGCAGCGGGCCACGACGGTGCCGTCGAGGTCGGCCAGCGCCACCCGCAGCCGGCTGCGGCCGATGTCGATCCCGAGGGCGTAGCCGGCCGTCGGATCGGGGGCGTAGAGCACGGCGGTGCGGCCCCGCTCGGGGGCGTGCGTACCCGCCTCCCGGACCAGGCCGGCCTGTTCGAGGGCGGCGAGCGCGCTGGAGACGGTGGGCTTGGACAGCCCCGTCTCCCGCGCGAGCTGCGCCCGCGAGGCCGCCCCGCCGGAACGCAGCCGCTCCCACAGCAGCCGCTCGTTGGCGCTGCGCTGCCGCTGGGGGTTCCAGGGCTGCTCGGCGCCCTCGTCACTGCTGGTCATCCGGCCATTCTCGCCCAGCAGAGGCCCCGGGACGGCCTCCGTCCGCCGTGCCGCCGAAGGGGGGTGGCGCCTCCCCCGCACCTGGAGGTCTAGTCGTGCTTGAGGCCCAGGACCTCCGCCGCCGCGAACGTCTCGCCGGCCGGGCGGGCGTCGTAGTGCGGGGTGAGCAGTCCGTCCAGTTCCTCGTAGGAGAAGGCCTCCTTCGCGGTGTCGAACTTGGCGGCCACCTTCGGGCGTTCCATGACGACGACGATCCCGCCGTGCACGACGAACAGCTGCCCGTTGGCCTTCGCCGAGGCCGGCGAGGCCAGGTAGCCGACCAGCGGGGCGACGTGCTCGGGGGCCAGCGGGTCGAGCTTGCCGTCCTCCGGGAGCTGGAAGCCGGCGAAGACGTCCTCCGTCATGCGGGTCCGGGCGCGCGGGCAGATGGCGTTGGCCGTCACCCCGTACTTGGCCAGCGCCAGGGCGGTCGAGGTGGTCAGGCCCACGATGCCGCCCTTGGCCGCCGCGTAGTTCGGCTGGCCTGCCGAGCCGCCGAGGAAGGCCTCGGAGGAGGTGTTGACGATCCGGCCGTAGACCGGTCCGCCCGCCGCCTTCGACCGCTCGCGCCAGTGCACGGAGGCGAAGTGGGTGGTGTTGAAGTGGCCCTTGAGGTGGACCCGGATCACCGAGTCCCACTCCTCCTCCGACATGGAGAAGACCATCCGGTCGCGCAGGATGCCCGCGTTGTTGACCAGGACGTCGAGCTTCCCGAAGCTGCTGACCGCCAGCTCGACCAGCTCGCGCGCCTGCTCGAAGTCGGCCACGTCGCCGAGGTGCGCCACCGCCTGCCCGCCCGCGGCGCGGATCTCCTCCGCCACCTCCTCCGCCGGGGCGGCCGAGGCCTCTCCGGAGCCGTCCCGTCCGCTCTGGCCGAAGTCGTTGACGACCACGCTCGCGCCGAGCCGCGCGAGCTCGATCGCCTCGGCCCGGCCGAGCCCGCGGCCGGCGCCGGTGACGATGGCGGACAGTCCCTCAAGTGGGAGTGACATCTACCGGATTCCTCTCGGAGCTCTTGGATGGGTCGGGATGCTGTCGGAACGCTCAGAGCTCGATGCAGGTGCGCAGGGCCACGCCCGTACGCATCTGGTCGAGCGCGTCGTTGATCTCGCCGAGGTGCACCCGGTGCGTGATCAGGCCCGCCAGGTCCACCCGGCCCGCCCGCCACAGCGCGATGGTGCGCTCGTACGAGCGGAGCACGTCCCCGCCTCCGTACATCGACGGCAGGATCTTCTTCTCGTCGAAGAACAGCGAGAACATGTTGACCGAGTAGTTGTCGTCGAGGGCGCCCGCGCCGACCACGACGACGGAGCCGCCGCGCCGGGTCATCTCGTACGCGGTGTGCGTGGTCGCGGACTTGCCGACGACCTCGAAGACGTAGTCGAAGCCCTCCCCGGCCGTGATCCGGTTCTTGGCGTCGCCGAAGGCCTCCGGTGCGACCGCCTCGGTGGCGCCGAAGCGGAGCGCCGCCTCGCGCCGGGAGGCCACCGGGTCCACGGCGATGATCTGCGCCGCGCCCTGCACCTTGGCGCCCTGGATGACGGAGATGCCGACGCCGCCGCAGCCGATGACGGCGACCGAGGACCCGGCCTCCACCTTGGCGGTGTTGATGGCGGCGCCGAGGCCCGTGGTCACCCCGCAGCCGATCAGCGCGGCGATGTCGTACGGCAGGTCGTCGGGGATCGGCACGGCGCACGCGGCGGGCACGACCATCTCCTCGGCGAAGGTGCCGGTGCCGGCGAAGCCGAAGATGTCCCCGCCGCCCGCGCGGCGGAAGTTGGGCGTGGCCACGTTCGCGAAGGACTCCAGGCACAGGTGGCCCTGGCCGCGCTTGCAGGCGGGGCAGTGTCCGCACGGCGGCAGCCAGCAGACGAGGACCCGGTCGCCGATGGCGTGGGTCGTGACCCCGTCGCCGACGTCGACGATCTCGCCCGAACCCTCGTGGCCGGGTATGAAGGGGGCGGGCTGCGGCAGCACGCCGCTCATCGCGGAGAGGTCCGAGTGGCACAGGCCGGTGGCCTTGATGCGGATCCGGACCTTGCCCGGGCCGAAGCCCGCGGTCTCCATGTCGTCGACGACCTCGAGCTTGTCCTGGCCTATCTCGCTCTGCAGTGCTGCGCGCACGGTGCGGCTCCTTCGTGGTCGGGCGTTACGCGTGTTCGACGACGGTGTCGGCGAGGACCGGCGCGTCGTCCCGTTCGACGGCGGTCACCGAGACCCGGACCTGCCCGGGCTCCTCCCACATCCGGATCCGCAGGGTCTCGCCCGGGAAGACGATCCCGGCGAAACGCGTGCGGTAGGCGCGCACCCGCGAGACGTCCCCGCCGAGCGCCGTGTCGACGACGGCCTTGAGGGTCATCCCGTACGAGCACAGGCCGTGCAGGATCGGCCGGTCGAAGCCGGCCAGCTTGGCGAACTCGGGGTCCGCGTGCAGGGGGTTCCAGTCGCCCGACAGCCGGTACAGGAGCGCCTGCTCCTCGCGGATGTGCCGCTCCTCGACCCGGTCGGGCGCCCGGTCGGGCAGCTCGGAGGTGACCGAGGGGCCGCGCTCTCCGCCGAAGCCGCCCTCACCGCGCACGAAGATCTGCGCGTCGCTGGTCCACAGTGGCCCGTCGGCGTCCGCGACCTCGGTGCGCAGCACGATCACGGCGGCCTTGCCCTTGTCGTAGAGGGCGGCGACCTTGGCGGAGGAGGTGGCGCTGCCCTTGACCGGGATGGGCCGGTGCAGCTCGATGGACTGGCCGCCGTGCAGGACGTTGGCGAGGTTGACCTCGATCCCGGGGGCGGCGAGGCCGCCCAGCATGGCCATGCCGGCGCCGGCGACGGTCGCGAAGCTGGGGAGTACGTGGAGCTTGGACTCCAGGGTGTAGCGCAGTTCGTCGGGGTCGGTGGCGGGGCGGCCGGCGCCGAGGCCGAGGTGGTAGAGCTGGATGTCCTTGTGGTCCCAGGCGATGTTCCCCTGGCGGGGGTCCGCGGCGAGGGCCCTGGCGGCATCGATCGGCATTGAGGATGCTGCTCCTTGTTCGGTTCTTCGGCTCTTCGGTTCTTCGGCTGTTCGGTTCTTCGGTTCCCATTGCGTGGAAGACCTCGGTGCGGCCGTCCGCACCGTCGGCCGCACCGAGGTCGTTTGCGGGACCGGTTCGGTTCTAGAACGCGTTCTAGGATCGAGCGGTGAGGAATGTATAACGCACGCCCCAGCAGTTGGGAAGACTCCTGACTCCACGTCAGGATGAGCTTGGCCGAGGCGTGTTGCCGGGTCCGCGCGGCGCGGCCGCCCTAGGCTGACGGCGTGGACGAAATGCCGGTGAACCACCGCCCCGCCCGGTCCCTGCGGGTGCTGCTGTTCCCGCCGGACCCGGCGCTGGCGCTGCGGCTGGGGCTGCAGCCGGACATCGAGGTGGTGGCCTCGGCGCTGGCGCGGCCGGCCGTGGCCCTGGTGGAGGAGCTCGCGTCGGTGACGGCGCTGCTGGCGGAGGACCCGGAGTGCCGGGTCCTGGTGCTGACGGGTTCGGCGCATCCGGGACTACTGGACGCGGCGCTGGCGGCGGGCGCGGCGGGCCTGGTCCTGCGCGACGGCCCCGTGGAGGACCTGGCGGAGTCCCTCCGCGCCGCCTCCCGCGGTGAAACGGTGATCGACCCGGCCCTGTCGGGCCCGTAGGTCGTGTCGCCGAAGTCCCTCCCCCGGCTACCGCTGGGAGGTGCCCCCAGGCTGGCGGGGTCTGGCACGCCCTGGCCCCGCCGCCACCCCGCGCCCCCGGCCGCCGCCCGTGGCCCCGGCCGCCCGGTCGCTACTTCCGCAGCAGGGTCACCACCGCCGCGCCGCCCAGGCCTATGTTGTGGGCCAGGCCGACCCGGGCCTGCGGGACCTGGCGGGGGCCGGCCTGGCCCCGCAGCTGCCAGACCAGTTCCGCCGCCTGCGCCAGCCCCGTCGCCCCCAGCGGGTGCCCCTTCGAGATCAGGCCCCCGGAGGGGTTCACCACCCACCGCCCGCCGTAGGTGGTCGCGCCCGACTCCACCAGCTTCCCGCCGGCGCCCTCGTCGCACATGCCCAGCGCCTCGTACGTCAGCAGTTCGTTGATCGAGAAGCAGTCGTGCAGCTCGATCACGTCCACGTCCTCGATCCCGAGCCCGGACGCCGAGAACACCTGCCGCCCCGCCGCCTCCGTCATCGGCCTGCCGACCACGTCGATGCACGAGCCGGAGGCGAACGAGGCCTCCGTGTCCGTCGTCATCGCCTGCGCGACGATCTCCACCGCCTTGTCGTGCAGCCCGTGCGCCACCACGAACCGCTCCGAGACGACGACCGCCGCCGCGGCCCCATCCGAGGTCGGCGAGCACTGGAGCTTCGTCAGCGGCTCGTGGATCGGCTTCGCCGCCAGGATCTCCTCGACCGTGTACACGTCCTGGAACTGCGCGTTCGGGTTGTTCGCCGAGTGCCGGTGGTTCTTCGCTCCGACCGCCGCCAGCTGCGCGGCCGTGGTCCCGTACCGCTCCATGTGCTCGCGGGCCGCGTTCCCGAAGATCTGCGCGGTCGGCGGGGACATCTCGAAGCCGTGCCCGGCGGCCATGATCCCGTAGTGCCGGGCGACCGGAGAGGTTTTGAAGTCTCCCCCGTCGGCGCCGCCGCCCAGCGCGCCCTTCTTCATCTTCTCGAAGCCCAGGGCCAGCACGCAGTCGCTGATCCCGCCCTCCACGAACTGCCGGGCCATCATCAGCGCCGTCGACCCCGTCGCGCAGTTGTTGTTCACGTTGTAGACCGGGACCCCGCTCAGCCCCAGTTCGTACGCGGCCCGCTGGCCGGCCGTGGAGGCCTGGAAGCAGTACCCCACGGGCACCTGTTCCACCTGCTCGTACGCGATCCCCGCGTCCGCCAGTGCCGCCGTCCCCGCCTCCTTCGCCATGTCCCAGTACTGCCAGTCCCGCGACTGCGGCTTCTCGAACTTCGTCATGCCGACGCCCACGATGTACGACTTCATCACTGATGCCCTTCAGTCCCTGGGGAGGCCGAGAATCCGCTCGGCGACGACGTTGAGCTGGACCTGTGTGGTGCCCCCGGCGATGGTCAGGCAGCGGGACATGAGCATCCCGTGCACCGCCCGCTCCCCCGCCCCCTCCCGCACCGCGCCCGCCGGGCCCAGCAGTTCGAGCGCGAGCTCGGCGGTCCGCTGCTGGTGCGGGGTCTGGACGAGCTTGCGTACGGAAGCACCGGCCCCCGGCTCCAGCCCCGACACCTGCTGGAGCGTGGTGCGCAGCCCGATGCAGGCCAGGGCGTGCGCCTCGGCGGTGAGCACCCCGATCCGCGCCCGGTACGCGCCGTCGAGTTCGGCCGAGCGGGCGATCAGCACCTCCAGCCCAGTGTCGAAGGTCATCTGGTCGGCCATGTGGACCCGCTCGTTGCCGAGCGTGTTGCGGGCGACCTTCCAGCCGTCGTCGGGCGCGCCGACGAGGGCGTCCGCGGGCAGCAGGACGTCGTCGAACCAGACCTCGTTGAACAGGGCCTCGCCGGTGATCTCCCGGAGCGGGCGCACGTCGATGCCGGGAGTGTTGCGCATGTCGACCACGAAGTAGCCGAGCCCCTTGTGCTTGGGCGCGGCCGGGTCGGTCCGGGCCAGCAGGATCCCGAAGTCGGCGCTGTGCGCGGAACTCGTCCAGACCTTCTGTCCGTTGACCTTCCAGGAGCCGTCCGCCGTGCGCTCCGCCCTGGTCCGCAGCGAGGCCAGGTCCGAGCCCGCCCCCGGCTCGGAGAAGAGCTGGCACCAGGTGACGTCCCCGCGCAGGGTCGCCCGTACGTACGTCTCCCGCTGCGCCTCGGTCCCGTACGCGAGCAGCGAGGGCACGACCCAGGTGGCGATCCCGAGGTCGGCGACCAAGACCCCGGCCGCAGCCAGTTCCTGCTGGACGACGAGCTGTTCGACGGGGCCGGCGCCGAGCCCGTACGGGGGCGGCAGGTAGGGGGCCGCGTACCCGGTGGGCGCCAGGATCCGGCGGGCGGCGGCCGGGTCGAGGCCGCGCGCGTCCTCGATGGCGGTGCGCGCCCGGGTCCGGTACTCCTCCGCGCGTGCCGGGAGTTCGAGGCGCAGCTCCCGCCGCGCGCCGCCGGCCGCGAGCCGCACCGCCCGTACGCGGTGCCCGTCCCCGGCGCCGAGCAGCTGCCGGGCGACGACGGCCCGGCGCAGGTGGATGTGGGCGTCGTGCTCCCAGGTGAAGCCGATCCCGCCGAGGATCTGGATGCAGTCCTTGGCGCAGGAGTAGGCGGCGTCGAGGGCGCTCCCGGCGGCGAGCGCGGCCACGAGCGAGCGCACCTCCGGCTGCTCGTCGGCCGCCTGGGCGGCGTCCCAGGCCAGGGCCCTGGCCTGTTCGAGGCGTACCAGCATGTCGGCGCACAGGTGCTTGATCCCCTGGAACTGCCCGATGGGGCGGCCGAACTGTTCGCGGACCTTGGCGTACTCGGCGGCGGTGGTGAGCGCCCAGGCTGCGGTGCCGCAGGCGTCGGCGGCGAACAGCGCGCAGGCCAGGTCCCGGACGAGGGCCGCGTCGAGGTCGAGGAGGCGGCCGGGTGCCACGGTGACCCCGCGGGCGCGCACCTCGGCGGTGGGCCGGGTGGGGTCGGCGCTGTCGTGCGTACGGATGTCCAGCGCGGCGGCGTCCACGGCGAACCAGCACGTGCCGTGCGCGGCTTCGGCGGCGAGCAGGACGAGGTCGGCCTCCCCGGCGCCGAGCACCGGGGGCGCGAGCCCGTCGAGCAGGTGCCCGCCGCCCTCGACGGCGACGGCGGTCAGGCTTCCGGGGCCGAGGGCGACGGCCGCGACGCGGGTGCCGTCGGCCAGGGCCGCGGTGAGCCCGTCGGCGCCGGCCCGGTCCAGCAGTACGGAGGCGAGGGCGCTGGGCAGGTAGGGCCCGGGCAGCGCCGCCCGGGACGCCTCCTCGACGGCGACGGCGAGATCGAGGAGGGTGCCGCCCTCCAGGTGCGGTACGAGGAGTCCGGCGGCGGCGAGCCCGTCCCAGTAGGCGGGCCGCACTCCGGTCCGCGGTGGGGTCTCCAGCAGTTTGCGCACTTCCTCGGGTGGCACCGTGCGCGCCGCCCAGCCGCGCACGGCTTCGGCCAACTCCCGCTGTTCCTGCGTGATTCCGATGCCCATACGGATCCCTGCCGCCTCTCCGACGCCCCGGCCGGCGCCGGGCGGTCCCCCTGATCGCGGGCCAGAGTAGAACACGTTCCATTCTGACGGAAGGTCAGATGCAGGGCAGCCGGAAGGGCGCCGCGGAACCGGCCATGTCCGGAAATCGCTCTAGATCCCTCCGCGCCAAATGACCGAATCTGGGGCGTTGACGCCGACCCCAATTCATTTCAGGAAGGAAATGGCAGTGAATTGCATCACGTATGTGGACCTCCACCGGAGCGTCGCCTCCGACATCCAGGCGGAATTGGAGGCGGCCGTCTTAACCCTCACTCCCGCTTCCGGCAGCGGCGCCGCCAGGAACGCCGTCGGCAAACTCCTCCGGCATCAGAAAATGCGGCATCCCCTCTCGGTGCTCCCGATGATGGTGCACGCCATCGAGACGGGACATCCCGGGCCGGCCGCCCCGCTGGCCGCCGTGCACGTGCTCTGGTGGACCTCGGCCTGCTACCTCGACGACCTCGCCGACGGGCACGGCACGACCGCGTCCGACAGCATGAGCCAGGACGAAGCGCTGCTGGCCTCGGTACTCACCGGCACGGTGCTGCCGATCCGGATCGTCCGGTCGCTCCCGGTGCCGCCCGCGGTCCAGGTCGCCCTGACGGCCGAGGTCGCGACCGGCTGGGCGGTGGGCACCGAGGGCCAGCTGACCGATATCGACGCCCACGCCGACCGCGCCACCCGGAACTCGGTGATCGAGACCTACCGCGGGAAATCCGGCGGACCCTACTCGATGATCACGGCGATGGCGGCGATATTGTCGGGCGCGAGTGACGAAAGAGTCGAACTGTGGAGGGAGTTCGGATACATATTCGGCATCCTGTGGCAGCTGTTCAACGACCAGGAAGACATCCTGACCGGCCGCAATGAAGACCTCCTCAACGGGACGGTCACCTATCTGCTCACGTGCGCCCTCGACGACGCTCCCACACCGCGGGCCCGGGAGGACATCCTGGACCGGAGCACGGCGGCACGCCACTGCGGGCGGGCCCGCGAGGAGCTCGGCCGCCTCCTCCTCGCCCCGGACGTGCTCGACCGGTACGCCACGGACCTCGACGCCTTCCGCGCCGAGGCCCACCGGCTGCTCACCGCGCTCGGCGGCGACGAGCGCCACCTCCCGGTCATGCGGCACCTCGTCGACCACGCGGCGCGGATGCTCCTGCGGGCACGCCCCGTCCCGGCCGCCGTGTAGGCCCCGTCAGTCGGCGCAGCCCGCGAACACGCCGGGGGCGCAGTTGGTCGGGTAGTTGTCCGCCACGGTGGTGGCGGTCAGCGACACGGTGCTCGCGTTGTTGTAGATGCCGCCCGGCGCCCCGCCGGCGTAGTTGTTGGTCACCGAGCTGTTCCGGAGGATGAGGGAGGCGCCGGAGATGTTGGCGATCCCGCCGCCTGGCGCCCCGGTCTCGATGGCCCGGTTGGCGAAGACCGTGGTCCGCTCCAGGGTCAGGGTCGACTGGCGGTTGAGGATGCCGCCGCCGCCCTCGTTGTCCTCGGCCGTGTCGTTGCCCTGGACGAGGGTGTCCGTGACGGTCCCCGTCAGCATGAAGGCGCTGATGCCGCCGCCGTCGAGCCGGGCGGCGTTGTCGGTCACCCGGCTGCCGGTGAGGGTCAGGCCGCCGCGCGCGTCCAGTCCGCCGCCGGTGTCCTTGGCGGTGTTGCCGGTGATGGTGGTGTTCGAGATGTTCGCGGTGCCGGAGCTGTAGACGCCACCACCGTCGTTCGTGGAGATGTTGTGGCTCACGGTGCTGTTGCGGAGGTTGAGCGTGCCGGAGCTGACGATGCCGCCGCCGGGTCCGGAGATCGCCGAGACGTTCCTGGTCACCGTGGTCGAATTCAGGGTGAGCACGCCCTGGTTGGAGATCCCGCCGCCGCCCGAGCCGCCGCTCTCCGACCGGCCGCCGCGGACCGTCAGGTTGTTCAGGGTGAGCCTGCCGTTCGGGGCGGTGACCTCGAAGATCCGGAACCCGGTCGCCGACTGCCGTCGGATGGTGCTGCCGTTGCCCACGATGGTGATGTCGCTGCTCACCTGCGGCAGGCCGTTGCCGGGGTTGTCGGGGGCCGTGAGGGTGTACGTGCAGCCGGGCGCGAGGAAGAGGTGCGCGGGCCCCGCGACGGTGTTGGCCGTGGCGATGGCGCTCGTGAGCGCGGCGGCGGTGCACGGCACGAACTGCTGCGCGTGGGCCTCGGCGGCGGGCAGGGCGACCACCGTCGCGAGCGCGGCCGTGGTGGCGGCGAAGACTCCGAGTCTGAACATGGCGGCCAAAGTACGTACATCGGATAAGCGGGCCGCTGCACGGAAAGGGACGCGCCGGAGGCGGTCCCCCTGAGGAGGGAGCCGCGCCCGCCACTCGGACGGGCCGCGGGGAGGCGCCCGCCCCGGCCGGCGCGGCGCCCGGCACCCGGCACCCCGCACCCCGCACCCGGCGCCCGGCGCCCGGCACCCGGCACCCGGCACCCGGCACCCCGACCCACCGGTAACACCGCCGGCGGCGTACGGCACGATGGACCGCCACACCCGCGTACCCGCCGGAGGACCCCATGGCGCCCGCCACCCCCAAGCCGGAGACCCTGGCCGCCTTCGAGGCCGCCAAGGGGTTCATGCCCGTACGCGAGGGCCTCGCCCTGTACGAGGCCGCCGCCGCGGCGGCGGCCCTCGGGCTGCCGCTGCTGGAGGTCGGCACGTACTGCGGGCGCTCCACGATCCTGCTGGCCGACGCCGCCCGCGAGGCCGGGGTGGCCGCGATCACGGTCGACCACCACCGGGGCAGCGAGGAGCAGCAGCCGGGCTGGGAGTACCACGACCCGACCGTCGTGGACCCGGAGGTCGGGCTGATGGACACCCTCCCGACCTTCCGCCGCACGCTCCACAAGGCGGGCCTCGAAGACCACGTCATCGCGATCGTGGGCCGCTCCCCGCAGGTCGCGGCGGCCTGGGGCGGCAAGCTGGGCTTCGTCTTCATCGACGGCGGCCACACCGACGAGCACGCCGCCGGCGACTACGAGGGCTGGGCCCCGCACGTCGCCGAAGGCGGGACGCTCGCCATCCACGACGTGTTCCCCGACCCGGCCGACGGCGGCCAGGCCCCGTACCGGATCTACCTCCGCGCCCTGGCCTCCGGCGCCTTCGAGGAGATCTCGGTCACCGACTCCCTCCGCATCCTGCGCCGCACCGCCCCCGGCATCTAGGGGGTGCACGGGGGATCAGGGGCTCGCGCCCGACGGGCGCACGTATAAGCAGATAAGCGCACCACGCCCCCATATGGCCCACGGTCCGCGCCGACGGCGGGCCGCCGGTCTAGCATCGCGACGTGCGCTACGACGACAGTCCCCCATCCCCCGAGTCCGCCTCCTCGGTCAGCCCGGAGCGGCGGTGGTTCGCGCGCCGCTCCGGCCTCGCCGTCGGGGCCGCCGTACTCGCCCCGACCCTCCTGGCCGGGTGGGTCCTCGTCCAGGTGACCACCGGGGCGGGGGCGGACGACGCCCGCCCGCCCCGGATCGTGATGCCGGCCGCCACCCCCACGACCACCCCGACGCCGAGCCCGAGCGCGAGCGCGAGCGCCCCGCAGGTCAAGGGCCCGCTCGCCGGCAAGACCGTGGTCATCGACCCCGGCCACAACACCGGGAACTTCCAGCACACCTCCGAGATCGACAAGAAGGTCGACATCGGCACCGCCCGCAAGGAGTGCGACACCACCGGCACCACCACCAACGCCGGTTACAAGGAAGCCGAGTTCACCCTCGACGTGTCCCGCCGGCTGCGCACCGTCCTGGAGGCCAAGGGCCTCAAGGTGGTCCTCACCCACGAGGCCGACCGTCCCTGGGGCCCGTGCATCAACGAGCGCGCCCGCATCGGCAACGAGGCCGCCGCGGACGCCGTGGTCTCCGTCCACGCGGACGGGGTCTCCGAGGGCAGCCGCGGCTACCACGTCATCCTCCCGGCCAAGGTCAAGGGCGGCGCCGCCGACACCGCCGCGATCGTCGGCCCCTCCCGGGACCTCGGCGAGCGGATCGGCTCGAACTTCGCCCGGACCACCGGCTCCGCCCCCGCCAACTACCTCGGCAGCGGCACCGGATTGGTCGTCCGCGACGATCTGGGCGGACTCAATCTCTCGACCCGGCCCAAGGTGTTCATCGAATGCGGCAACATGCGTGACGCCAAGGACGCGGCGCTGCTGACGAGTCCGGAGTGGCGGCAGAAGGCCGCCCAGGGCATCGCGGACGGCATCGTCGGCTTCTTGGGCGGGTAGTCCCCCGGGGACAGCCTGCCGCCCCGATCCTCTCGGTTGCCGGGAACCTCCGTACCATGGTCCCGCCCGCCCCGCTCCTGCACGTGCGCGACCGCGGCACCACGAGACGACCGAGACCGAGAAGGACACCTAACACGTGAACATCCGCTCCCTCACTCGAGGCGACGGCGTGGTGATCGGAGCAGCGGCGCTGCTGTTCATCGCCTCGTTCCTCGACTTCTACTCCGCGACCGGCCTCGACCTGCCGAGCGTGTGGGACACCGACGTCTACCGTCTGGCGCTTCCCACGATCTTCCTGCTCGGCTTCATCGCGGCCGGTCTGCTCATCGCGGCCCGCTTCCAGCCGGAGACCCGCAAGCTCGCGGGCCTGCCGCTGGCCGCGTGGGGGACGGTGCTCGCGGTCGCGGCCGCCTGGTCCTCCCTCTGGTCCCTGATCACGAGCCCGAGCGGCGCCGACCTCGGCGCCGGCTGCATCATCGCCTTCCTCGCCACCCTCGCGCTGGCCGGCGTCGCCGTCGCGGGCGCGAAGATCCCCGCGCTCGCCGGCGGGCTGGTGCCCGAGCCCAAGCCCGTCGCCCCCGCGCCGTACGGGGCCCAGCCCCAGCCCGGCACCGGGTACGGCTACCCGGGCGCCCAGCAGGGCCAGCCGTACGGTTCCCCCCCCCAGCCGGTGCCGCCGTACGGCGGCCCCCCGGCTCCGGGTCCGACCCCGGCTCCGGGTCCGGGTCCGCAGGACGCGGCACCCGCCCCGGCGGCAGACTTCACCCCGTTCTGGTTCGCGGTCCCGGTGGCCCGCCCCCTCTTCCCCGAGGACGGCTCCCCCACCCCGATCGCCGAGCTCGCGCCGGGCACCTGGTATCTGGCCGTGGACCAGCGCGGCCCGGCCACGCTGATCGCCCAGACCCAGGACGGCCGCCGCGGCGTCCTGAACGACACCTCGGGCATCCAGCGCGGCTGACCCACCCCCGCACGGCCGACGGCCCCCCGCCCTTCCGGGCGGGGGGCCGTTGCCCTACAGTCACCTGACGCATCGTCAGATACGGCTGGAGGGAACGTACATGCGCCTCGGACTCGCACTCGGCTACTGGGGCCGCGGCCCCGACCGGACCCACCTCGACCTCGCCGCCGAGGCCGAGGACCTCGGCTACGACTCGGTGTGGACCGCCGAAGCCTGGGGCTCGGACGCCTTCACCCCGCTCACCTGGATCGCCGCGCACACCTCGCGGATCCGCCTCGGCACCGCCATCGCCCAGATGGCCGCCCGCACCCCCACCGCCACCGCCATGCACGCCCTCACCCTGGACCACCTCTCCGGCGGCCGGATGATGCTCGGCCTGGGGCTGTCCGGCCCCCAGGTCGTCGAGGGCTGGTACGGGCGCCCGTTCCCCGCGAGCCCGCTCACCGCCACCCGCGAGTACGTGGACGTCGTCCGCCAGGTGCTGCGCCGCGAGGGGCCCGTCGCGCTCGACGGCCGCTTCCACCAGCACCCGTACCGCGGAGAGGACGGCACCGGCACCGGCAAACCGCTCAAGCCCATCACCCACCCGCTGCGCGCGGACCTGCCGCTCCTGCTGGGCGCCGAGGGCCCGAAGAACATCGCCCAGACCACCCGCATCGCGGACGGCTGGCTCCCCCTCTACTGGTCGCCGACCCGTACCGACGTCTACCAGGCCTCGCTGGCCGGCCTCCCCGAGGGCTTCATGATCGCCCCGATGGCCCGGGCGAAGGTCTGCGACGACGTCGCCGAAGGGCTGCTGCCGGTCAAGGCGATGCTCGGCTTCTACATCGGCGGGATGGGGCACGCGGCCCGCAACTTCCACGCGGACCTGATGGCGCGGATGGGCTATGAGGAGGAGGCCCGCCGCATCCAGGAGCTGTTCCTCGCCGGGCGCAGGCAGGAGGCGGTCCTCGCCGTCCCGGACGCCTTCGCCGACGAGATCTCCCTGATCGGACCGCGCGAGCGGATCGCCGAACGCCTCGACCTGTGGCGCAAGGGCCCGGTCACCGACCTGCTCCTGACGGCCCCGGACCCCCACACCCTCCGCGTCCTGGCCGAACTCAATGCCTAAGCCGCGTCCGGCTCGGCCTGCGGGACGGCCTCCAGGAGTTCCCTCAGGTCCAGAGGCATGACGGCGATCTCGATGGTCCCGGCGGCCGTTCCGGTCCCGCCCGTCCCGCCGGTCCTGTCGGCCCCGCCCGTCCCGTACGTGCAGGCCACGATCCGCGACCCGGGGTTGATGGAGATCCCCTCCTTCACGGACGGCACCCGCACGCCGGTGGCCCGGCCGCCGGGCAGCGGTACGGGCTCACCCCGGCGGGGCACCCAGCGCACCCCGCCGGCGCCGGTGAACACCGTGCCCACCCGCCAGCGGCCCGCGCCGGCCGGATGCCGGGCCATGCACGGGATCCCGTCCGGGCTCCCGGCGGCGAGCCGCTGCCGGTGCTTGCGCCGCACGAGCCACCCCACGCCGACGGCGGCGGCCGCACCCACCAGGAACTCGATCATCCGCCCATTGAAACAGGCGAGCGGCGGGCGAACGAACATGCCCGCGGACCGGCCCGGCGACGCTGCCCGGCCGGCCCGCGGTGTACGAAGGCCTATCCGCCGCTCAGCTGGGACAGGCTCGGAACCTTGTCGGTCACCGTGGCGCCGGCACCCTGGCCCGCGTCCTTGACCCCGGTGATGACGTTCTGGAGCGAGCTCATGTCGGCGTCGCTCGCATCACCCTTGCGCAGCTTGGATCCCAGGCCCTTGAGGGACTCGATGCCCGCCGTCAGCGGGGCCACCGCCTTCGACAGCAGCGGGTCGGCCTTGGCGTTGTCCGCCGCCGCCTTCAGCCGGTTGTACGCGAAGGCGCCCGCGAGGCCCGCCTTGATGAGAGCGAACGTACGGCCCTTGGCGCCCTTCTTGAACTTGCCCGCGCGGTACGGCTTGATGATCCACTGGTACGTCGCCCCGGCCGCGAGCCCCGCGTTGGCGACGAAGCGCGTCTTGGCGAACTTCTGCTTCTCCGCAGTGGTACTGGGCGTGGGCTCGGCGAGGGCCGCGACCTCCGCCGCTTCCGCCGCCCGCCACGCTTCGGGCGCCCCCACCTCGGCGGCCGGAGCCGCCGGCACCGACAGGGCCACGTCCTCGCCCCTGCCTCCCCTGCTGCCGGCTCCACTGCCGCAGGCGGTGGCGCCGGCGAGCAGCGCACCGGACAGGAGCAGGGCGGTGAAGGCGCGGCGGACTCGGGTGGTACCGGGTATGGACACGCTGGGTTTCGACACGGTGGCCTCCGGGGAGTGAGGTGTCTCCCGCAGCGTCACCCGGGCCCCGGCGTTGCGCCACTTGGATGACCCATTCGGGTTTGCTTCACACCGACGGGGCAAGACGCGGTGCATGCGCACACACACCGGAGTACACGCCCGAGGAGGCGTTCAAGCCGGCCGGGTCGTCGCCGCGGTGGCGGACGTGCTGGCCTTCACGATCGGCTTGTGGGTCCTGCTCTACTTCCTCGACGCCAACCGGGGCAACGGCCTGGTGGAGTTCATCCACGACGCCGCCACCTGGCTGGCCGGCTGGTCCTACGACCTGTTCACCTTCGACCGGGAATGGGTCCAGGTGGTGGTGGGCTACGGCGTGGCGGCCGTGGCCTACCTCGTCCTGGGCCACCTCATCGCGGGCCGGCTCTACCGCCGCTGACCGCGGGCCACGTACGGGCAGGCCGCCTCCGGGGCGGCCTGCCCCGCCCGCGTCCACCGGGCTCCGGGCTCCGGACTCCGGGCTCCGGGCTAACCGCAGCAGTCGGGCTCCAGTCCGGACGGCAGCTCCAGCCCCCCGAACACCGCCCCGGTGGCCTCGTCACCGCCCAGCGCGGCCACGGCGAGCAGCAGCGACCCGGCCGTCCAGGTCGTCTGCTCGACCGGCCACACCGCCTTGTCCTCGAAAACGTAGCCCGTCCAGTACATGCCGTTGTCCGCGCGCAGGTGCGTGATGGAACGCAGGACCTCCAGCGCCCGGTCCGACTCGCCCATCGCCCACAGGGCCAGGGCGAGCTCGCAGGACTCCCCGCCCGTCACCCACGGGTTCGGCAGGACGCAGCGCACACCGAGACCGGGGACCACGAACTCGTCCCAGCGCTCCTCGATCCGCGCCTTCGCCTCCGCGCCGCCCAGCGCACCGCCCAGCACCGGGTAGTACCAGTCCATCGAGTACCGGGACTTGTCCAGGAACCGCTCCGGGTGCCGCCGGATCGCGTGCCCGAGGGCCCCCGCCGCCAGCTCCCAGTCCGGCTGCGGCTCCTCGCGGTACTCGGCGATCGCCAGCGCGCACCGCAGCGCCTGGTGGATCGAGGAGGAGCCGGTGAGCAGCGCGTCCGTCACCGCACTGCCGTCGGCCTCCCGCTTCCAGCCGATCTCGCCGCCCGGCTGCTGGAGTCCGAGGACGAACTCGGTCGCCGCGACGACGACGGGCCACATGCGGTCCAGGAACGGGTCGTCGCCGGTCGCCAGGTAGTGGTGCCAGACCCCGACGGCTATGTAGGCGACGAAGTTGCTCTCCCGGCTCGCGTCCTGCGGCTCGGCGGTGTCCACCCCGTCCGGCCGGTCCGCGTACGCCGCGTACCAGGAGCCGTCGGCGTTCTGGTGCCGGGCCAGCCAGTCGTACGCCCGCTCGGCGGCCTCGTGCTCGCCCGCCGCGTCCAGGGCCATCGCGGCCTCGGTGTGGTCCCACGGGTCCAGGTGGTGGCCGCGGAACCACGGGATGGCCCCGTCGGAGCGCTGCGCGGCGAGGATGCCGGCCACCGTCCCGGCGGCCTCCTCGGCGGTCAGCACACCGTCCAGGACCAGGCGTTCGGTGCGCCCGGGCGAGCTCACTTCGCCGCGCCGACGGGAAGGTGCGGCTTCGTCGCGTACGCCACGAAGCTCTTGCCGATGACCGGGTTGAGCGCCTGCTCCGCGAGCCGCGTGGCCAACGGCTTCTTCATGATGTCCCAGACCAGCAGCTTGTGGTACGCCTTCACCGGCAGCGCCTGGTCGTTGTCCACGCCGAACGCGCACTTGAGCCACCAGTACGGGGAGTGCAGCCCGTGGGCGTGGTGGGTGCCGTACGGCTTGAGGCCGGCGGCCTCCATCTTCCCGAGCAGCTCGTCCGCCTTGTAGATGCGGATGTGGCCGCCCTCGACCTCGTGGTACGCGTCGCTCAGCGCCCAGCAGATCTTCTCCGGGCCGTAGCGCGGGACGGTGATGGCGATGCGGCCGCCGGGCTTGAGGACCCGGACCATCTCGGCGAGCACGCCCTTGTCGTCGGGGATGTGCTCCATCACCTCGGAGATGATGACGACGTCGAAGGACTCGTCGGGGAAGGGCAGGGCCAGCGCGTCGCCCTCCATGGCGGTGGCGGTGGCGCCGGCCGGGGCCTCCCCGGCCTCCTTCATGGCGGCGAACCACTTGGCGACCTCGCGGATCTCCTCGCCGTTGCGGTCGACTGCGACCACCTGGGCGCCGCGCCGGTAGCACTCGAAGGCGTGCCGGCCGGCGCCGCAGCCCAGATCGAGCACACGGTCGCCTGCGGCGAGCGGGAACCGGGAGAAATCGACGGTCAGCACGGGGTCCTGCCTTCGCGGTCGCGGGGGTGTACGGGGGTGGTGTGGAAAAGGCGGAAGGTCACCGCGCGCGGCGGCTGCGGGCGGCCTGCTCGACGGCGGCGCGGTAGTGCGCGGCGGTTCCCTCGGCGGCTCTGGCCCACGTGAACCGGGACAGCACCCGCTCGCGCCCGGCGGCGCCCAGGCGGGCCCGCAGCTGCGCGTCACCCAGCAGCCGGCCCAGCGCGGCGGCCAGCGCACCCGCGTCGCCGGGCGGCACCGCGAGGCAGGTCTCGCCGTCCGGGCCCGCGACCTCGGGGATCGCCCCGCCCGTCGTGGCGACGAGCGGGGTACCGGTGGCCATGGCCTCGGCGGCGGGCAGCGAGAAGCCCTCGTACAGCGAGGGCACGCAGGAGACCTGCGCGCTGCGCACCAGGTCGACGAGCTCGGCGTCGGTGATGCCCTTGACGAAACGCACGGCGTCCTGGAGCCCGTACGACTCGATCGCGCGGGCGACCGGACCCTTCTCGGCGCGCTTGCCGACGACGACGAGGTGCGCCTCGGGCTGCTCGGTACGCAGCTTCGCGAGCGCCTCGACGAGGTGCACGAGGCCCTTGAGCGGGACGTCGGCGCTGGAGGTGGTGACGATCCGCCCGGGCACTTCGGCGACGGAGGCGTCGGGCGACCACAGGTCGGTGTCCGCGCCGATGTGGACGACGTGGATGCGCTCGTCGCGCACGCCCAGGTGCTCGGCGATCTCCTGCTTGGAGGAGCCGGAGACGGTCAGTACGGAGGGCAGCCGGCGGGCGACGCGCCCCTGCATGCGCGTGAAGCCGTACCAGCGCCGCACGGAGGCCCGCTTGCGGCGGTCCTTGGCGGCGGCCAGGTCCAGCTTGCGGTCGACGGTGATGGGGTGGTGGATCGTGGTGACCAGGGGGGCGCCGAGGTCGGCGAGGAGGCCGTAGCCGAGCGTCTGGTTGTCGTGGATGACGTCGAACTCGCCGGCGCGGGCGGCGAGATGGCGCCGGGCCCGCAGCGAGAAGGTCAGCGGCTCGGGGAATCCGCCGGTCCACATGGTGGCGACCTCGACCGCGTCGATCCAGTCCCGGTACTCGTCGCGCTTCGGCGTACGGAACGGGTCGGGATGCCGGTACAGGTCCAGGCTCGGCAGTTCGGTGAGCGTGGCGCCGGTGTCGAGGACCGGGTAGGGCTGCGCGCCGATGACTTCGACGGAGTGCCCCAGCCTCACGAGCTCCCGCGAGAGGTGCCGGACGTAGACACCCTGGCCGCCGCAGAACGGGTTCCCCTTATAGGTGAGGAGTGCGATGCGCAACGGGCGGTCGCCGTCGGTGGCGGAACCCGCGAAAGGGCTCGTCACCATGGCCTCAGCGGTCACTCTCGGCCCCCTTCTCCCTGCACTTTCGCCGGAGCGTAACCGCTCGCATAATGTAGAACAAGTTTCAGACTTGATCCGTCGAAGACCATTGAATCTACCGGCCGGAAACCACACCGTAAGAGGCGGAGCAGGTGATTCGCGCCACGGCTCGGACGCCTGCGATGCTGGCCGCCGATCACGACGCGAACAGCCCGGAAGTCAGCACCGCAACGACACGGAACGCCATGGAACGGGACAGATGACAGCGGACGCGAAAGCCGTCGCCACGACGGCGTCCCCTCCCCTGACGGAGCGCCAGGAGGCGCGCCGCCGCCGAATCCTGCACGCCAGCGCGCAGCTGGCCAGCCGGGGCGGCTTCGACGCCGTCCAGATGCGGGAGGTCGCCGAGGCGGCCGGGGTCGCGCTGGGCACCCTGTACCGGTACTTCCCGTCGAAGGTGCACCTGCTCGTCGCCACGATGCAGGACCAGCTCCAGCACATGCACACGACGCTCCGCAAACGGCCCCCGGCGGGCGAGGACCCGGCGGCCCGGGTCGCGGAGACGCTGATGCGGGCCTTCCGCGCCCTCCAGCGGGAACCGCACCTCGCCGACGCGATGGTCCGCGCACTGACGTTCGCGGACCGCAGCGTGAGCCCCGAGGTGGACACGGTGTCCCGGCTGACCACGGCGATCATCCTGGACGCGATGGGCTTGGACGCCCCGCCGACGGCGGAGCAGCTCTCGGCGGTCCGGGTCATCGAGCACACCTGGCACTCGGCGCTGATCACCTGGCTCTCGGGCCGCGCCTCGATCGCCCAGGTCAAGATCGACATCGAAACGGTCTGCCGCCTGATCACCCTGACGGCACCGGCCAAAGATTCGGCCTGAAGGCGGCGGGGGGCGGGGGCTTCGGGGG
>NZ_LGDB01000224.1:0-55049 GCF_001279655.1 Streptomyces sp. WM6372
CTCCAGCACCGAGTCCAGGATCCGGGCCTTCGCCAGCCCCGCCTCGTCCAGCGCGCACCGCCGCAGCGCGCAGTCCATGAAACGGGCCCCGATCCCCTCCTGCCCCGTCAGATCCAGGTCCGCGAACTCCAGCCCGTCGTAGTCCCCGTCCGGCTCCAGCCCACCGCCCTCCCACGCACTCAGCTCCGGCAGCCGCACCTCCGGCAGCCGCGCCGCCTTCACCGTTTCCCGCCGACCCTGCCGGCCCCGCGGCCCCTGCTGCTCCTGCTGCCCCTGCTGCCCCTGCTGCTCCTTGCGCGCCATCCCCCCATCGTCCCCCGCCCCACTGACAACGCCCCCGGAGTCTTGACCTCAACCGCGCTTGAGGTCAGAGCCTGTCGGCATGGACACCATGCGCGCCATCCGCCTCCACGCCTTCGGCCCCGCCGAGAACCTCGTCCACGAGCGCACCGAAACCCCCGTACCGGCCCCCGGCCAGGTCCGCATCGCCGTGGCCGCCGCCGGGGTCCACCTCCTCGACACCGCCCTGCGCCAAGGGGTGCGGAGCCCCGTCCACGCCCTGCCCGAGCTCCCGACCGTCCCCGGCCGCGAGGTCGCCGGCACCGTCGACGCCCTCGGCCCCGGCACCGACCCCGGGTGGCTCGGCCGCCAGGTCGTCGTCCACCTCGGCTTCGCGCCCGGAGGCTACGCCGAGTACGCCGTCGCCGACGCCGACCGCCTGCACCCCGTACCGCCCGGCCTCGACCCCGCCCAGGCCGTCGCCATGATCGGCACCGGCCGGACCACCCTCGGGATCCTCCAGTTCGCCGACCTCGGCCCGGACTCCACCGCCCTCGTCCCCGCCGCCGCCGGCGGCATCGGCACCCTGCTCGTCCAGTACGCCCTGGGCGCCGGCGCCACCGTCATCGCCCTCGCCGGCGGCCCCGCCAAAACCGCCATGGCCGCCGCGAACGGCGCCCACCTCGCCCTCGACTACACCGCCCCCGACTGGCCGGAGGCCGTACGCGAAGCCCACCCGGCCGGCGCCACCGTCCTCTTCGACTCCGTCGGCGGCCCCACCGCCCGCGCCGCCCTCGACCTCCTCGCCCCCGGCGCCCGCCACCTCGTCTTCGGCTGGTCCGCCGGCCCCATCCCCCTCACCGACGCCGACCGCGCCCGCCTCGCCGCCCGCGGCGTCATCACCGAGAACGTCCTCGGCCCCGCCATGCTCCAGCGCGCAGGCGGCGAAAACCCCCTGCGCCTGCTCGAAACCCGCGCCCTCGCCGAAGCCGCCGCCGGCCGGCTCCGGCCCGCCCTCCAGCGCTACCCGCTCGCCGAAGCGGCCGCCGCCCACCACGCTTTGGAAACCCGCGCCACCACCGGCAAGGTCGTCCTCGAACCCTGAGGGGAGCGCCCCGGCCCGCCGGCAATATCGGATGACAGCGGCCCGTATCCCCACGTACCGTCCACCGACGTGGACCCGCTCACCGAAAAACAGATCCGTTCGTCCTTCGTGAACTGCACGAAGGGCGAGGCGGCACGCCTCAAGCTCCCGCTGGACTTCAGCGAACTCCCCTGGGAAGACCTCGACTTCCTCGGCTGGGTCGACCCCGGCGCGCCGCTGCGCGCCCACCTCGTGCGCCAGGACGCCGACGGCACCCCCGTCGGCATCACCCTGCGCGTCCCGGGCACGAGCCGCACCAGCGCCCTCAAGTCCAGCGTCTGCCAGATCTGCCTCACCGGCCACGCCGCCTCCGGCGTCTCCCTCCTGGTCGCGCCCCTCGCCGGGGCCCGCGGCCGCGAGGGCAACACCGTCGGCATCTACGTCTGCGCCGACCTCGCCTGCTCCCTCTACGTCCGGGGCAAGCGGCAGCCGAAGCTGCGGGCCGGCCGGTACGAGGAGACGCTCACGCTCGCCGAGAAGATCGACCGCGCCCGCGCCAACCTCGACTCCTTCACGGCCAAGATCACCGCCTGAAGCCGCACCCCGGCCCGGCGCAGCGGCGTCAGCCCTGCTCCGGGCCCGGGCCCGGGCCCGGGCCCGGAGCCGAGCCCTGCGCCGCGTCCTGCGCCGAACCGAGCCTCCTCAACGGCCCGTCGGTCAGCCGGTACACCGACCACTCGTCCTGCGGCCGCGCGCCCAAGGCCTCGTAGAACGCGATCGTCGGCGCGTTCCACTTCAGCACCGCCCACTCCAGGCGCTCGTACCCGCGCTCCACGCAGATCCGCGCCAGCTCCGCCAGCAGCGCCTTCCCGTACCCGCCGCCGCGCGCCCCGGGCCGTACGTACAGGTCCTCCAGGTAGATCCCGTGCACCCCGCGCCACGTCGAGAAGTTCAGGAACCAGACCGAGAAACCGACGGCCTCCCCGTCCTCCGTCTCCGCGACGTGTGCGAACGCCGCCGGCCGCTCCCCGAACAGCGCCTCCCGCAACTGCTCCCGCGTGGCCCGCGCCTCGTGCGGCACCTTCTCGTACTCCGCCAGCTCGCGGATCATGGAATGGATGACGGGAACGTCTTCGACGACGGCGCTACGGATCATGCGAGCACCCTAGGCCGCGCCCCCTAGGGGGTATCCGCCGGGCCGATGCCGACGGCCTTCAGCGCCTCCGCGAACGCCGGCGCGTCGAACATCGCCCCGTCCTTCGAGCCCACCGACCGCCCGTCCACCCTCACCAGCGGCGTCCCCTGGGCCCCCGTCGCCTCGAACGCCTCCTCCGCCTCGCCGACCCACCCCTCGTACGTCCGCTCCGCCACCGCCCGGTCGAACGCCTCCCCGCGCAGCCCCGGCACCTCGGCCGCGATCGCCAGCAGATGCCCGTCCGTGAACTTCGCCTTCGGCTGGCTCGCGAACACCGCCGCCTGGTACTCGGCGAACTTCCCCGCGTCCACCGACGCCCGCAGCGCGTTCACGGCCCGCACCGAACCGCTGGCCCCGCCCCGGTCCAGGAACGAGGCCAACAGGTACTCGACCTTGACCTTCCCCTCCGCGGCCAGCTTCAGCAGCACCTCACCACCCGACGCCTCGAACTTCGCGCAGTACCCGCACCGCGGATCCACCAGCACCTGCGCCGTACGCGGCGCCGCCGGGTCCCCGACCACGATCTTCGCCCCGTCGACCCGCGCCGGCAGCTCCGCCAGCCGACCGGCGACCGGACTCGTCCGCACCACCCCGGCGGCACCCGACCCCGAACCGGAACCGGAATCCGACCCCGACCGCGCCCCCTCTGCCGCGCCACAACCCGCCGCCGCCCCGACGAGCAGGGCCGCCGCCACGACCGCCCCGACGACGCGCCCCGCGCGCCCTGCCCTACGTACACCCATCATCGACCAAACCTCTCACAACACGGACAAAACCCCCCACCGGCACCCTACGAACCCCAGCACCCCCGCCACATCAGCCAAAAGGCCACCTCTCCCGCCCCAAAACCCGGCATCCGGTACCTGGACACCCCTCCGCAACGCCCTGTACCAACTCCCCATGACGATCAACGGCGGCATCTCCTTCTGGTACGCGACCGACCACACCGCCACCCAGCAGCCACCCCGCGCCCCCCTCACCGGCCACGCCACGGCCGACGTCGTCATCGTCGGCGGCGGCTACACCGGCCTGTGGACCGCCTACTACCTCAAGACCGCCGCCCCCGACCTCCGCGTCACCGTCCTGGAGCAGAAGTTCTGCGGCTACGGAGCCTCCGGCCGCAACGGCGGCTGGCTCTACAACGGCATCGCCGGCCGCGACCGCTACGCCGAACTCCACGGCCACCAGGCCGCGCTCCGCCTCCAGCGGGCCATGAACGAGACCGTCACCGAGGTCATCGACACCGCCGCCAAGGAGGGCATCGACGCCGACGTCCACCGCGGCGGCGTCCTCGAAGTCGCCCGCACCCCCGCCCAGCTCAGCCGCCTCAAGGCCTTCCACGCCGCCGAACTCGCCTTCGGCGAGGCCGACCGCGAGCTCTACGACGCCACCGACACCCGCGCCCGCATCGACATCGCCGACGCCGTCGGCGCGAGCTGGACCCCGCACGGCGCCCGCATCCACCCCCTCAAGCTGGTCAAGGGCCTGGCCGCCGCCTGCGAACGCCTCGGCGTGGTCATCCACGAATCCACGCCCGTCACCGCAATCGCCCCCCGCCGGGCCATCACCCCGTACGGCACCGTCAGCGCCCCGTACGTCCTGCGCTGCACCGAGGGCTTCACCGCCGCCCTCAAGGGCCAGAAGCGCTCGTGGCTCCCGATGAACTCCTCGATGATCGCGACCGCCCCGCTGCCGCCCGAGGTGTGGTCCCGCATCGGCTGGTCGGGCTCCTACACCCTCGGCGACATGGCCCACGCCTACATGTACGCCCAGCGCACCGCGGACGACCGCATCGCGATCGGCGGCCGCGGCGTCCCGTACCGCTTCGGCTCCCGCACGGACACGGACGGCACCACGCAGCAGTCGACGATCGATTCCCTGACCGCGCTCCTGACGTCCTTCTTCCCGATCCTCACGGGAGTGGAGATCACCCACGCCTGGTCGGGCGTCCTCGGAGTCCCCCGCGACTGGTGCGCCACCGTCACCCTGGACCGCACGACGGGCCTCGGCTGGGCCGGCGGCTACGTCGGCTCGGGCGTCGCCACCTCGAACCTCGCGGCCCGCACGCTGCGCGACCTGGTCCTGGGCGAACCCTCGGACCTGACCACCCTCCCCTGGGTCAACCACCGCGTCCGCCGCTGGGAGCCGGAACCCTTCCGCTGGCTCGGCGTCCAGGCCCTCTACGCGGCCTACCGCGAGGCCGACCGCCACGAATCGGCGACCCACACCCCGACCACAACCCCCCTGGCCCGCCTGGCCAACCGCATCTCGGGCCGCCACTGACGACAAAGCGGAAGGCTCCGGGTGATCACCCGGAGCCTTCCGCTTCTGTACGAATCCCCTGGACCAGTAGACCTCTGACCTGGGACGGAGCCGCCTATCGGAATCGAACCGATGACCTGAATATTACAAGTATCCCGCTCTGCCAACTGAGCTAAGGCGGCACAGGTGACACTGCACAGCGCACAGAATCGCCTTCACTTTACACAGCGACCAGACTTCCCCGCGAAGAGCTTTCCGGCCACGTAACCCATCGCCCTCACGTTCGTTATCCGTACTGGAGTGCACGTCCGACTATCGGACCGTAGGGCTGGGGAGGGACCGTGTCCGGAGCCACCGAGCAGGAGACCCGCGTCCTAGGCGCGGAGGCCAAGCGCGTCAAGTGCGAGGTCCTCGGCATCCCCGACCAACGCAAGCACCGGGAGCACGCTGCCAAGCCACTCACGAGCCGGGTGAAGGAACCGGGTACGCAGCAGCGGGTGTACCGCTACCGCTTCTATCCGACCGCCGTGCAGGCCCAGCAGCTGGTGCAGACGTTCGGCGCCTGCCGGTGGGTCTACAACGAGGGCCTCGCGCTGCGGGCGAACGCCTGGCGTGATCACCGGGTGTCGGTCGGGTTCGCCGAGACCTCCCGCGCACTGACGGGGTGGCGGCAGGCCAGGAAGACATCGTGGCTCCAAGCCGTGTCCTCGACCGTGCTCCAGCAGTCACTGCGCCATCTCGACTCCGCCTTCACCCGCTTCTTCAGAGGAGCGGCCAAGCACCCGAAGCCGAAGCGCAAGCATCGGGCGCGGGATTCGGCCACGTACGTCCGCACCGGCTTCCGCTGGCGGGAAGATCCGGAGCGACCGGGTACGGGGCTCATCTCCCTGGCAAAGCAGACCGAGCCACTGGACGTGCGCTGGTCCCGTCCGCTGCCAGCCGGGGTGCCGCCGGTGAAGCTGACGGTCACCCGCGACCGGGCGGGCCGGTTCTTCCTGTACGTCCTTGTGGAAGAGCGGATCGCCCCGCTGCCCGCCGCGTTCGTCCCCGGTTCCAGCGCCCCCAAGGCCGTCGGCCTGGATCTCGGTCTGGCCGCCCTCGTGACCATGGACGACGGCAGCACCGTGGAGCACCCGCGGCTACTGAAGAAGTACGAGAAGAAGCTGGCGCGGCTCCAGAAGGAGTTGCACCGCAAACAGAAGGGATCGAGCAACCGCGGCAAGGTCCGCGAGAAGATCGCCAGGCTCTACGCCTTGATCACTGACGTCCGGAAGGACGGCCTCGACCAGCTCACCACCCGCCTCGTGCGCGAGAACCAAGTGCTCGTGGTGGAGGATCTGGCGGTCGCGAATCTGATGCGGTCCCCCTCGGGGACCGGGCGCCGACGAAAGGCGAAACTCAACCAGTCGATCGCCGACGCGGCCTGGGGCGAGTTGCTGCGCATGCTGCGCTACAAGTGCGAGTGGTACGGCCGCACGCTGGTCATCGTGGACCGGTTCTTCCCGTCGACTCGGCGCTGCTCGTCCTGCCACGCAAAGGGGGAGCGGCTCGATCTGTGGATCCGGTCCTGGACCTGTCGGGACTGCGGGGCCGTTCACGACCGTGATGCGAACGCCGCGGTGAACCTCCGGGACGAAGGTCTGCGGCTGTACTGGTTGGTGGCGATGGCACTGCCGCCGGGGCGGGCAACGCCAACGGTGATCAGGGCGTCGGAACTGCCGGAGTGCGCCGTGGCCGCGTAGGCCGCGCAGGAGTACGGGCCGACGGGCCGTCGGTCTTCTTGCCTGTGGAGTCCGTGTCAGACCATCCGGTTCGGCCCTCAGGGCTGTGCCTGGCGGCAGCGGACGACGAAGCAGGAAGCGTCGCTCGCGAGGGCGGTACAGGGGTCGAAGGGCAAGCGCTCTGCCGCGGCTCCGGAGGTCAAAAGTACGTTGCTCTGGCGTCTACCGGGCCTCGGGGCAGCCGATGCAGATCAGTTCGTGGACGTCGCGGGGACGCTGCGCGCCGGTAATGGCCGTCACCACGCGGGCGGGTCCGACAGATCGCACAGAGTTCGAAGTCACGGCCTCGGGGGTGCTGACAGGAGGAGGGTCGCCGGGTAGCGTCGGGCAAAGTCCTGCTTGCTGGACTAGACCTTCCACTCGGATCGTCCGGCACGTTCCTGCCGGTAGAAGGGATTCATCACCATGGCTTCTGTCACCTTCGACAAGGCGACCCGGCTGTACCCCGGCGGCGACAAGCCCGCCGTCGACGAGCTGGAGCTGCACATCGAGGACGGCGAGTTCCTCGTCCTCGTCGGGCCCTCCGGCTGCGGCAAGTCCACCTCGCTGCGCATGCTGGCCGGCCTGGAGGACGTCAACGGCGGCGCCATCCGCATCGGCGACCGCGACGTCACGCACCTGCCGCCCAAGGACCGGGACATCGCGATGGTGTTCCAGAACTACGCGCTCTACCCGCACATGACCGTCGCCGACAACATGGGCTTCGCGCTCAAGATCGCCGGCGAGGACAAGGCGACCATCCGCAGGAAGGTCGAGGACGCGGCGAAGATGCTCGACCTCACCCAGTACCTCGACCGCAAGCCGAAGGCGCTCTCCGGCGGCCAGCGCCAGCGCGTCGCCATGGGCCGCGCCATCGTGCGCAAGCCGCAGGTGTTCCTCATGGACGAGCCGCTGTCGAACCTCGACGCCAAGCTCCGCGTGTCCACCCGCACCCAGATCGCGGCGCTCCAGCGCGACCTCGGGATCACCACCGTCTACGTCACCCACGACCAGGTCGAGGCCATGACGATGGGCGACCGGGTGGCGGTCCTCAAGGACGGTCTGCTCCAGCAGGTCGACACCCCCCGCAACATGTACGACCGCCCGGCGAACCTGTTCGTCGCCGGCTTCATCGGCTCCCCGGCCATGAACCTGGTCGAGGTCCCGATCGCCGACGGCGGCGTGAAGTTCGGCGACACCGTGGTCCCGGTGTCGCGCGAGGCGCTGTCCGCCGCCGCGGACGCGGGCGACCGCACCGTCACGGTCGGCGTGCGCCCGGAGCACTTCGACATCGGCACCGACGGCGGCCTGACGATCGTTGTCAACGTCGTCGAGGAGCTCGGCGCCGACGGCTACGTCTACGGCCGCACGACCGAGGCCGAGGGCGCGCAGGACATCGTGGTGCGCGTGGGCGGCCGCCAGGTGCCGGAGAAGGGCTCGACGCTGCACGTGGTGCCGCGGGCCGGCGAGATCCACGTCTTCTCGACCTCGTCGGGCGAGCGGCTCTCCGACTGACCCGATGCGCGAGTGAGTACGGACAGGGGCGCTCCTTCCCGGGGGCGCCCCTGTCCGCGTCCGCGACCCCCGTCCGCGATCCTCGTCCGCCGTCCACGTTCGCCGTCCACGTCCGCCATCCGGGGCAGACCGGGCCATTCAGCCCCACCCGTCAACCCTTAATTCGAAAAGCCACGTCGAACCATCCCCCGACCGGGTGACTAAATGTCGCCAAATCTTCACCGAGCGCTACTCTCGCCCTCGTGACCCACACTGCCCGCCGTATCGGCCGTTCCCTCGCCCTGGTCCTGCCCGTCGTCCTGGTCCTGTCCGGGACCCTCGCGGTCACCATGGTTCCCTGGGCGGACAACACGCCCTCCCAGATCCTGACCGCCTCCGCCGAGGACGTGTCCGTCCCCGCGAAGCCGCGCGCCGCGCAGGACGTGCTGCGCGACAAGCTGCTGGGCGAGCTCCAGCAGGGCGAGGCGCCGGGCGACGTCCTGACGCACCTTCAGCAGGAGGTGGACCGGCGCCCGTCGCTGGCCGAGCACTGCGTGGGGATCGCGCGGGCGCTGGGGCGGGCCGCCGTGGACGTGTACGGCCCGACGAAGGCGCAGTCCTTCGCGCGTCCCGTCTGCGACACCGCGTACGCGACCGGCGTCGCCTCGATGGGCTGACGGCTGACGGGCGTCGCCGTTCTTCCCCGCGTCGGGGCCCCTACTCTGGCGGCCATGACCGACGTACCCCCCGTGTCCCGTTCCTCCGTTTCCGCGGCCGCGTACCCGGCCTCCCCCGCTCAGGCGCCTGTTCAGGCGGTCGTGCTGGCGGGCGGCCAGGGTTCGCGGCTGCGTCCGTATACGGACGACCGGCCGAAGCCGATGGTGGAGATCCCGGGGACCGGGGTGCCGATCATCGGGCACCAGCTGGCCTGGCTGGCGGCCGAGGGGGTGACGGACGCCGTGGTGTCGTGCGGGCACCTCGCGGAGGTGCTGCAGGACTGGCTGGCGAAGGCGGACCTGCCGCTGCGGGTGACCACGGTGGTGGAGGAGGAGCCGCTGGGGCGCGGTGGCGGGCTGAAGTACGCGGCGCGCCACCTGCCGTACCCGGACCGGCCCTGGTACGCGACGAACGGGGACATCTGGACGCGGTTCTCGCTGCGCGAGATGGCTGAGTTCCACGCCGAGCGGGGGGCGACGGCGACGCTGGCGCTGGCCCGGCCGCGGATCCCGTGGGGGGTGGTGGAGACCAACGAGTTCGGGCAGGTGCTGGACTTCATCGAGTCGCCGCCGTCGCCGTATCTGATCAATGCCGGCGTGTACGTCTTCGGTCCCGAATTCGCGGCGCTGCTGCCGGATTTGGGCGACCACGAGCGTAGGACGTTCCCGCGGCTGGCGCGGGAGCGGCGGCTGGCGGGCTTCCCGCTGCCGCAGGGGGCCTACTGGCGGGCGATCGACACGGCGAAGGACCTGACCGAGGCGGCGCGGGAGTTGGCCGCCCAGAGCGGCTCCTGAGGCCGTTCACGCGGCAGAAGCCCGGCGGAAGCGCGGCAGACCACGGACAGAGCCCGCAGAGCAGTACCAGAGCCCCGCAGCCACGGCAGAACACGGCAGAGCACGGAAGCACGGACAGCACGGAAAGGGGCCCGGCGCGCACACAGCGCGCCGGGCCCCTTTTCCGTACCGTCGTCAGCCGAGGAGGCCGCCGACCAGTCCGGGCTTCTTCGGCGGCGCGTCCCCGCCGCCGCTGCCGCCTCCGCTGCCGGAGCTGGAGGACGGCGGCTTCGGGGTGGACTGCTTGGGCGAGCTGCCCGAGTTCTGGCCGCTGCCGGAGCCGCGGGTCGCGGTCGGCGACTGCGAGCCGGTGCCCGCGCTCTGCTTGGCGGTGGAACCGGTGGTGCCGCGCCCGGACTTGGCGGCGGGCGCCGACGCGCTGGCGCTGGGTTCGGCCGCCTTGGAGGGCTGCTGGGTGGCGGGCTGCTGCTGCGGCCGCTGCTGCTTGCCGGACGGGGTCTGCGGGAGCGGGGTGCCGGGAAGGTAGTTGCTGGGGGCCTGGCCGGGTCCGGGGACGGTGACCACGGTGGTGGAGCGGACGGCGCCGCCGAGGAGCGAGCCGATGAGCAGGGTGAGTCCGCAGACGATGGTGGCCATGATGGTTCCGCGGCGCAGGACGCGGCGGCGCAGCCGCCAGATCTCGGAGCGGGGTCCGAGGGTCCGCCAGGCCTCTCCGGCGAGGCGCCCGTCGAGGGAGTAGACGGGGGCGCCGGCGATGATCAGCGGGCTCCAGGCGGCGAGGTAGATGATGTCGGGTGCGTCGTAGGCGGGGACGGTCTTCCAGCTGACCGTCATCAGCAGGGCGGCCGACAGCAGGGCGCCGATGCAGGCGGCGAACCGCTGCCACAGGCCCAGGACGGTCAGTACGCCGACGACGACCTGGAGGAAGGCCACGCTGAGCCCGGCCCCGACGGGGTGGGCGAGGGCGAAGTCGCGCAGGGGTTCGGCGAGTGCCCAGGGGTGGAGGGTGCGGAGCCAGGTGACCATGGAGCCGCGTTCGCCGCCGTCGAAGTAGACGGGGTCGCACAGCTTGCCCATGCCGGCGTAGATGCAGATGAAGCCGAGGAAGACGCGCAGCGGGAGCAGCACGACGCCGAGGTTCATCCGGCGGCCGGGGTAGTACGAGGCCTGTCCGCGGGTGTCGGAGGGGGCGCGGCGGGAGTCGGTGCCGGG
Source organism: Streptomyces sp. WM6372 (assembly GCF_001279655.1). Classification (NCBI taxonomy): domain Bacteria; kingdom Bacillati; phylum Actinomycetota; class Actinomycetes; order Kitasatosporales; family Streptomycetaceae; genus Streptomyces; species Streptomyces sp. WM6372. The sequence continues at coordinate 10,798 of NZ_LGDB01000224.1, forward strand.
TCCGCCGTCGGGGCCGTCGTACGGCCCCCCGCCGCCCGCGTACCGGGCGTCGTACGGGAGGTCGCGTACGGCGGACAGCGGGCGGGTCTCGTCCGGGTCGCCGTACGTGCGCTGGCCGATGACGGTCGGCGTGGCCAGCGTGTCCTCGGCGAGGTCGCGGGCGAGGTCGACGCGGGGAATGGTCTGGGTGGCGCCGCCGTCGAACTCGTCGTGCCCGCGCCCGTGTTCGCGTACGGCCTGGAGGAGTCCGCCCATGGCGGCGGTGTCGCCGGGGGCGGACTTGCCGCTCCAGACGACGGGGGCCCGGCGGCGGCCCGCGCCGGCAGCGGCGGCGACCACGGCGCCGCCGAGGACGGGCACGCGGCCGGGGGCGTTCGCGGGCTTGGAACGCGCGCTCGGGCTCGGTGCGAGCCGCACGCGGAAGCTGGCGTGGTTGACGATGACCTGTGCGGGGTCGCACGGCACCTTGACCATGCTCAGCGCGGGCTGGTCGTCGAACCCTGACGTTCTGGTGTCCACACTCATCTAACCGAGTGATCAGTGTTTAGGACACTGCCTTGACGGGAGTGATGTGTCCGAGACCCGTCAAGATCAAGCCACCCCGCCCGAAACGGGCGGGGTGGCACGCTCACGGGTCACGCCGCGTGAGCCAAGTGGATCAATGGATCGGGCGATCCGTGGATCAGGCGCGGGGCGTGGTCGCGCGGCGGCGGGCCGCCTCGTAGAGCACGACGCCCGCGGCGACACCGGCGTTGAGCGACTCGGCGCCGCCCGGCATCGGGATGCGGACGAGGTAGTCGCAGTTCTCGCCGACGAGGCGGCCGAGGCCCTTGCCCTCGGAGCCGACGACGATGACGACCGGGCCGCCGAGCGCCTCCAGGTCCTGCACCTCGTGCGTGCCCTCGGCGGCGAGGCCGACGATGGCGATGCCGGCCTTCTTGAAGTCCTGGAGGGCGCGGGTCAGGTTGGTGACGCGGGAGACCGGGGTGCGGGCCGCGGTGCCGGCCGAGCTCTTCCAGGCGCCGGCGGTCATGCCGGCGGCGCGGCGCTCGGGGATGACCACGCCGTGGCCGCCGAAAGCGGAGACGGAGCGGACGATCGCGCCGAGGTTGCGGGGGTCGGTGACCCCGTCGAGGGCGACGATCAGCGGGTCGGCGCCCTCGTCGTACGCGGCGGAGGTGAGGTCCTCCGGGTGCGCGTACTCGTACGGCGGGACCTGGAGGACCAGGCCCTGGTGGTTGAGCCCGTTGGTCATGCGGTCGAGCTCGGGGCGCGGGGCTTCCATCAGGTTGATGTTGCCGCGCTCGCCGGCGAGCTGGAGGGCCTCGCGGACGCGCTCGTCGTTGTCGATGAACTGCTGGACGTAGAGGGTGGTGGCGGGCACGCCGTCGCGCAGGGCCTCGAAGACCGGGTTGCGGCCGACGACCATCTCGCTGGTGCCCTTGGGCCCGCCGCGGCGCGGGGCCGGACGGCGCTTGGCGGCCTGCCGGGCCATGGCGTTGCTGATGCGGTTCGCCTTGTGCTTCTTGCGGTCCTCGGCCTTGGGCGTGGGGCCCTTGCCTTCGAGGCCCTTGCGCCGCTGGCCACCGCTGCCGACCGTGGCGCCCTTCTTGTTGGACGTGCGGCGGTTCCTGCGCTGGCTGTTCCCGGCCATGACCTCTACCTGTTTCGTTGATGCTGCGATATGTACGTATGAAGAGTGTGCCGCCCGGAACGCCGGGCGGCACAGTCGGACTGCTCCGGGCGGCGGCGCCTCAGCGCGGGCCGAGCGACCAGCGCGGTCCCGTGGGGCTGTCCTCGATGACCAGGCCCGACTGCTGGAGCTGGTCGCGGATGGCGTCGGCGGTCGCCCAGTCCTTGCGGGCCCGGGCGGACTCGCGCTGCTCCAGGACGAGGCGTACGAGGGTGTCGACGGCGCCGTGGAGGTCCTCGCCGCGGTCGGACTCCCCGGCCCAGTGCGGGTCGAGGGGGTCCAGGCCGAGGACGCCGAGCATGGCCCGTACCTCGGACAGCCGGGCGATGGCGGCGTCCTTGTCGTCGGCGGCGAGGGCGCTGTTGCCCTGGCGGACCGTGGTGTGGACGATGGCGAGCGCCTGCGGCACGCCCAGGTCGTCGTCCATGGCCTCGGCGAAGGCGGGCGGGACCTCGGAGGCCGGGTCGACGGTCTTGCCGGCCTTCTCGATGACGCGCTGGTAGAAGCCCTCGATGCGCGCGAAGGCGGACTCGGCCTCGCGCAGCGACTCCTCGCTGTACTCGATCATCGAGCGGTAGTGCGGGGTGCCGAGGTAGTAGCGCAGGACGATGGGGCGCCAGGCCTTGACCATCTCGGAGACGAGCACCGAGTTGCCCAGCGACTTCGACATCTTCTCGCCGGACATGGTGACCCAGGCGTTGTGGACCCAGTACTGGGCGAACGCGTCGCCGAAGGCCTTCGCCTGGGCGATCTCGTTCTCGTGGTGCGGGAAGATCAGGTCGAGTCCGCCGCCGTGGACGTCGAAGGCGCTGCCGAGGTACTTGTGCGCCATCGCGGAGCATTCGAGGTGCCAGCCGGGACGCCCGCGGCCCCACGGGGTCTCCCAGTCGGGCTCGCCGGGCTTGGTGGCCTTCCACATGGCGAAGTCGCGGGGGTCGCGCTTGCCGGTGATGCCGTGCTCGGTGGGCTGGCGCAGGTCGTCGATGTCCTGGTTGGACAGCTCCAGGTAGCCCGGGAACGAGCGCACGTCGAAGTAGACGCTGCCGTCGGCCTCGTACGCGTGGCCGCGCTCGATGAGCCCGCGCATCATCTCGATCATCTCGGGCACGTGGCCGGTGGCGCGCGGCTCGTACGTGGGCGGGAGGCAGCCGAGGGCGGTGTAGCCGTCGTTGAAGGCCCGCTCGTTGTCGTAGCCGATGGACCACCAGGGGCGGCCCTGGACCTCGGCCTTCGCGATGATCTTGTCGTCGATGTCGGTGACGTTGCGGACGAAGGTGACGTCGAGGCCCCGGTACTCGAACCAGCGCCGCATGATGTCGAAGTTCAGGCCGGAGCGGATGTGCCCGATGTGCGGGGCCGCCTGGACGGTGGCGCCACAGAGGTAGATCGAGACGCAGCCCGGAACGAGCGGGGTGAAGTCGCGGATCTGCCGGGCGCTGGTGTCGTACAGGCGAATAGTCACGGCATCCAGGGTAGTGGGCCTGTAGCAGTGCCCCGCGACCCTTTCGGGGCGCGGGGGTGCTTTGTTGCCGAAGCGGTGTGGTCCGGGTGTGGTCCGGGAGCGGTCCGGAGCCCGATCCGCCGGGCGTTCCTTAGGGGTTCGTCCGGTACACCAGTGCGGTGGCGATGGCGGCGAGGCCTTCGGCGCGGCCGGTGAGGCCGAGGCCGTCGGTGGTGGTGCCGGAGACGGAGACGGGGGCTCCGGCGGCCGCGGAGAGGGTCTTCTGCGCTTCCTCGCGCCGCTTGCCGATCTTCGGGCGTACGCCGATCACCTGGATGGCGATGTTGCCGATCTCGAAGCCCTCGGCGCGGACGATGCGGGCGGCCTCCGCCAGGAGGGTGACGCCGGCGGCGCCGGACCACTCGGGGCGGGAGGTGCCGAAGTGCGCGCCGAGGTCGCCGACGCCGGCGGCGGAGAACAGGGCGTCACAGGCGGCGTGGGCGGCGACGTCGCCGTCGGAGTGCCCGGCGAGGCCGTCCTCGCCCTCCCAGAGCAGCCCGGCGCACCACAGCTCGCGCCCGGCCTCGAAGGCGTGCACGTCAGTGCCGATCCCGACGAGCGGGATCAGCGGGATCAGCGGGGCGGCGGAACCTGCGGGGTCAGTAGGCATCGGTGGCCCTCCTGCGGGCGAGTACGGCCTCGGCGAGGACCAGGTCGAGCGGGCGGGTGACCTTGAAGGCCTCTTCGTGGCCGGGGACCACCATGACGGTGATGCCGAGCTGTTCCACCATTCCGGCGTCGTCGGTGGCGCCCTCGCCGTTGACGGCGATGGTCTCGTGCGCCCGTACGAGGGTCGCGAGGTCGAAGCCCTGCGGGGTCTGTACGGCGCGCAGCCGGGCCCGCTCGGGGGTGGCGACGACCGGCTCGGCCTCGCCGGGCCTGCCGGGCTCGACCTCCTTGACGGTGTCGGCCAGCGGCAGCGCCGGCACCACGGCGGGCGAGCCGTCGCGTACGGCCTCGATGACGGAGTCGACGGTGTCCACCGGGACGAGCGGGCGGGCCGCGTCGTGGATGAGGACGGAGGTGACGTCGGCGGGGAGCGCGGCGAGGCCGGCGTTCACGGATTCCTGGCGGGTCTCGCCGCCGGGGACGACCAGGATCTCGGTCCGGTCGGGCAGCGTGTGCTCGTCGACGAGCCGGCGCACCTCGGCGGCGCCGTCGGACGGGGCCACGACCACCACGAGGGAGACGGCCCGGGAGCGGGCCATCGCGCGGACGGCGTGGATGAGCATGGGGGTGCCGCCGATGGCCCGCAGGGCCTTGGGGGCGCCGGGGCCGAGGCGTACCCCCCGGCCGGCGGCCGGGATCACCGCGGCGGTGCGGTGGGCGCGCGATTCGTCAGACATCAGTAGCTCCGAGCCAGGTTTGTGACTTCGGCCGACATGGGTATGGCCTGAAGGGTGCCGGGTGCGACGCCCTCGCCCCTTCCGTGACGACCGGTCGAGCAGGCTGTCAGGACCCGGCACGCCGGTGGAAAAAGTGCGGAAAAGGTGTGGGTACAGACATGCCGCAGCGCCCGGCAACAGCCCTCTCGTGGAGGAGAGGGCATGTCATCGGGCACCGCGGCACAACTGTGTGAAGGATTTCCCGCGTCAGGACGCGAGAACCTCGTCGAGGAGGGCCTCTGCCTTGTCCTCGTTGGTGTTCTCCGCGAGCGCGAGCTCGCTCACCAGGATCTGGCGCGCCTTCGCGAGCATGCGCTTCTCGCCCGCGGAAAGCCCGCGCTCACGCTCACGACGCCACAGGTCACGCACCACTTCGGCGACCTTGATGACATCGCCAGAAGCGAGCTTCTCCAGATTTGCCTTGTAGCGCCGGGACCAGTTCGTCGGCTCTTCGGCATACGGTGCACGAAGCACCTCGAAGACCCGGTCCAGCCCGTCCTGGCCGACTACGTCGCGAACGCCGACGAACTCCGCATTGTCCGCAGGCACACGAACCGTCAGGTCGCCCTGGGCGACCTTGAGCACCAAGTAGGTCTTGTCCACGCCTTTGATCTGGCGAGTTTCGATGGCCTCGATCAGCGCGGCCCCGTGATGGGGATAGACCACGGTGTCGCCAACCTTGAACGTCATGTGACAGGTACCCCTTCCGTGGCTATCCAGGGTAACACGAGAACTGACTGTTATGAATGGCGTTTTCGCAGGTCAGGGCACATCTCGGGGCTTGACAACAGCGACAGGAACGTGCTGCGAAGAGCTTCCGGAGGGGGGTATTCGCAGGTCGGAGGCGCTGTGCGGACCGGGCGAAACGGCCACGCTACACCCGGGCACGGGTCCCGTCAGTGTGACGTACGTCCCGTTTTGCCGGTTTCGAAGCCGGGAAACCGAACTACTCCGTTCGACTGGCGACCACCCGTACGGAGCGGTTCAGGCCCAATCCGGAATTGATCACCGAGGGCCGTTCGAAGGAATCCCGGAATTGATCACCGGGGGTCCGGCGGGCGATATGCGGGTGGCACATGATCGGCAGATGAACGGCGCGGGAAGTGCCGAACGGAAGGACGGCCGGAAGGGCGGGGGGAACCGCGGGGGGAATGCAAGATCGCGGGGTCGGTGCGGGGCGGCCCGTGCGCTGCGGAGGGTCGGGTGCGGGGGCGGGGCGGCGGCTCGGTAACCTAAGCGCGCTGACACACCCTTAGGGCGGCTTTACCTCGGCCGCTCCGAGACTGCCCACCCTTCCGTTCCGTACGTCCAAGGAGTTGCCGCCGCCGTGAGCCGCAGCCTTCGACGCGGCGCCCTCGCCGCCACCGCCATCGTGTTCTCGATCGCCTCGCTGGCCGCTTGCGGTGCAGGCAACAACGCGGAGACGCTCCAGATCAAGCCGGACAACGCCGCCGTCACCAAGGGCAACATCAAGATCCAGAACGCGCTGGTGATCACCCAGGGCGAGAAGGAGAAGAAGGCCGTCGTCTCCGCGACGCTCTTCAACAGCGGCATCAAGCCTCAGACGCTTGACGCCATCACCCTCCCGGGTGGCCGGGGCAAGGTCGTCCTGAAGCCCGCCGAGGGCACGGCCAAGGTCACCGTGCCGGCCGGCGGCTCGGTGGTGCTGGGCGGCAAGGGCAACGCTTCCGCGGTGGTCGAGGGCGGCGACGCCGTGCAGAACGGCAACGCGCAGCCGGTCGTCTTCCAGCTGAGCAACGCGGGTGACGTGGAGATCTCCGCCTTCGTCGTCCCGGGCACCGGCATGTACGCGGGCTTCGGCCCGACCGAGGCCCCGGTCGCCGCCCCCGGCGCCACCCCGTCGGGCAGCCCCTCGGGCACCCCGTCGGGCAGCCCGTCCGGCTCCCCGGCCACGACCCCCTCGGGCGCCGCTTCCGGCACCCCCTCGGGCGCGGCCTCGGGCACCCCGTCGGGTTCGCCCTCGCACAGCGCCGGCCACTGAGCCGACGGCACCACGTACGAAAGGGCCCCGTCCGCCGAAGCGGACGGGGCCCTTTCGTGTCAGCGTGCGCGGCGGCACGGCTCGCGGTTTACGGCTCGAACTTGTAGCCCGGGCCGCGGACCGTGACCAGGCAGCGCGGCGCGCCCGGGTCCGGCTCGAACCCCTCCCCCGTGCGACCCTCGCGCGACGAGGCCCCGGGGGCCTCACCGGCTTCGGGCCGCTGCGCCGGCCTCCGACCGGCCCCGGGCCACGGCGACACCGCCGGTTTACGGCTCGAACTTGTAGCCCAGGCCGCGGACCGTGACCAGGTAGCGCGGCGCGCCCGGGTCCGGCTCGATCTTGGCGCGCAGGCGCTTGACGTGGACGTCCAGGGTCTTGGTGTCGCCGACGTAGTCGGCGCCCCAGACCCGGTCGATCAGCTGCATGCGGGTCAGTACGCGGCCCGCGTTGCGCAGCAGCATCTCCAGCAGGTCGAACTCCTTCAGCGGGAGGTCCACCTTGGCTCCGGCGACGGTGACCACGTGGCGGTCGACGTCCATCCGTACGGGGCCGGCCTCCAGCGCGGCCGGGGTGACCTCCTCCGGCTCGCCGCGGCGGCGCAGGACCGCGCGGATGCGGGCGACCAGCTCCCGCGAGGAGAAGGGCTTGGTGACGTAGTCGTCGGCTCCTATCTCCAGCCCGACGACCTTGTCGATCTCGCTGTCCTTGGCCGTCACCATGATGACGGGCACGTTGGAGCGGCCGCGCAGCTGCCGGCAGACCTCCGTGCCGGGCAGGCCGGGGAGCATCAGGTCGAGGAGGACGAGGTCGGCGCCGTTGCGCTCGAACTCGTCGAGCCCGTCGGGGCCGGTCGCGGCGATCGCGACCTCGAAGCCCTCCTTGCGGAGCATGTAGGACAGGGCGTCGCTGAAGGATTCCTCATCCTCGACGACGAGCACTCGGGTCACGGAAGGACCTCCGGGGCAGGAATGGCTGGCGTGGTTCTTTGGGACGCGTGGTTCAGGCGGGGGTGGAGTGGCTTGGTGTGGCGACGGGATCCGCGGCCGGGGCGGTCGCGGGTGCAGGTGCCGGAGCGGCTGCTTCCGGCAGGCGCAGGGTGAACGTGGAGCCCTGACCCTCCGAGCTCCATACGGACACCTCCCCGCCGTGTGAGGCCGCTACGTGCTTCACGATCGCAAGGCCGAGGCCGGTTCCTCCCGTGGCACGGGAGCGGGCCGGGTCCACGCGGTAGAAGCGCTCGAAGATGCGCTCGCGGTCCTTTTCCGGGATGCCGATGCCCTGGTCGGTCACGGCGATCTCGATCAAGTCTCCCCCAGGTGCCGCGACCTTGCGTCCGGCTATGCCGACGCGGGTGCGGGCGGGGCTGTAGTTGACGGCGTTCTCGACCAGGTTCCCGAGGGCAGCCGCGAGCTGGCCGCGGTTGCCCCAGACGCGCAGGTCGGCGGTGCCGCCCGCGGCCATGGTGATCTGCTTGGAGGACGCCGTGTGGCGGCAGCGGTCGATGGCCTCGGCCACGAGCGTGTCCACCCGTACGGGCTCCGCGTCCTCCAGCGGGTCGTCGTTCTGCACCCGGGAGAGGTCGATGAGCTCCTGTACGAGGTTGATCAGGCGGGTGGCCTCGATCTGCATGCGGCCGGCGAAGCGGCTGACCGCCTCGGGGTCGTCGGCGGCGTCCATGACGGCCTCGGACAGCAGGGAGATCGCTCCCACCGGCGTCTTCAGCTCGTGCGACACGTTCGCGACGAAGTCGCGCCGTACGGCCTCGATGCGGCGGGCCTCGGTGAGGTCCTCGACCAGGAGCAGGACCAGCCGTGAGCCGAGCGGGGCGACGCGCGCCGAGACCGCGAGGGCCTCGCCGCGGCCGGTGCCGCGCCGGGGCAGGTCGAGCTCGACCTGGCGTATCTCCCCGTCTCGGCGGGTGTCGCGGGCCATGTGGAGCATGGGCTCGACGGCCAGTTTGCCGCCGCGCACCAGTCCGAGGGCGTACGCCGCCGAGCTGGCCTTGACCACCGCGTCGCCCTCGTCGAGGACGACGGCGGAGGATCGGAGCACGGAGAGGACGGTGTCCACGCCGGGCGGGAGCACCGCATTGATGTCGGGGCGCATGGAGCTCCGGGTGGGGCGGGCCTGGTCGCGCTCGCTCCAGCGGAACGCCAGCATCGCGATCACACCGGTGCAAAGACCGGCGATCGCTGCAGCTGCGGCGACCGCCGCGTTCACGTCCATGCCTCAAGGTTAAGCAGGCTCGACGGCACTTCCACAGCCGTTCGGGTGGCACCTCGAACACTCGTCGCCCAGAGTTCACCGTGGCGACGGGGTTGATTCACTTGTGGTGCCGGAGTCTGACGCGTTTGCGCCCCAACGTGTCAACGTGGGGGCACGAGGCCGCCCCGGCCCGTCCCACACGGGCAGCAGAGGCAGTAGGCAAGAGAGGGACAACCCATGCGCGACGCGTACCACGAGGAACTGGACTCCATCGGAGAAGGCCTGGTCGAGATGGCGCGGCTCGTCGGTTCCGCGATCGGGCGGGCCACGACGTCCATGCTCGACGCCGACCTGAAGCTCGCCGAGAGCGTCATCGCCGCCGACCAGAAGGTGGACGACCTCCAGCACGACCTGGAGGCCCGCGCCATCGCGCTGCTGGCCCGCCAGCAGCCGGTCGCCACCGACCTGCGCATCGTGGTGACCTCGCTGCGCATGTCGGCCGACCTGGAGCGTTCGGGCGACCTGGCCCAGCACGTGGCGAAGCTGGCCCGGCTGCGCTTCCCGGACACCGCCGTACCGCGGGACCTGCACGCGACCATCCTGGAGATGGGGCAGCTGGCGCAGCGCCTGATGGCGAAGGCGGCCGAGGTCATCATCACGAAGGACGTCGACCTGGCGCTCCAGCTGGAGCAGGACGACGACGAGATGGACCAGCTGCACCGCACCCTGTTCCAGCACCTGATGGACGACCGCTGGAAGCACGGCATCGAGACCGCGGTGGACGTGACCCTGCTGGGCCGCTACTACGAGCGCTTCGCGGACCACGCGGTGTCGGTGGCCAAGCGCGTGGTCTACCTGGTGACGGGCGAGCACGCGGACGAGCTGCAGACGCCGACGGTGGTCGACGGCGTCTGAGCCGTTCTGCACCAGTGCGCCGTTGACGCGCCGGTGCGGCTGGGCATGAATGAGGGCGAAGGCAGTAAGAGGCTCTGAGAAGCAGCAAGACGCCACGCACGCCGCCTGCGAGGAGGATCCATGCCCGATTCCCCCGTCCCCATCACCCCGGAGCACGAGCAGCCACCACCGCGGCCCGAACCGCTGCGGCTCCCGCTGCTCGCGGCTTGCGGCTGCGGCTCGGGCTGCGGCTGCGGCTGCCAGTCCGGCGCGCCCTGCCAGTGCGGAGGCTGACCCGGCCGAACCGGCCCGGCACGGCACCGGCAGCACCAGCACCAGCACGGAGAGGCCCCCTGCCCGCGGAGATCCGCAGGCAGGGGGCCTTTCGCAGCTCGTTTCGGCCTTCTCGGCCTTCTCGGCCTACTCGGCCTTCTCGGCCGGACCTACCAGAACACGACGAGGTAGCCGTTGCCGCCCACGCCACCGGGGCTGCCGGGGCCGCCGACGGTGGTGCCGCCCGCGCCGCCGCCACCGCCGTTGCCGCCCGCGGAGCTGTTCGTCGCCGGCAGCTGCACGATGCCGTCGACTGCGGCCCCGCCCACGCCGCCCTGGGCGCCGCTCTGACCGCTCGCACCGCTGCGGTTCGTCACGTCGACGCTGTTGCAGGTGCCGTTGCCGCCGGCGCCGCCCGTACCCGGGGTGCCCGTCGTGGCGGTGCCGCCGCCACCGCCGCCACCGCCGGTGCCGCCCGTGGCGCTGAGCTGGATGCCGCCCGCCGAGGTCAGCGTCGTCGGGCTGCCGGTCCCGCCGGTGCCGCCCGGCTGTCCGTTGTTGCCACCGGCGGCACCGCCGGGACCGACCGCGCCGGCACCGCCGCCGGCGCCCACGTCCACCGTGTAGCTCTGGCCGGGCTTCACCTTGATGACGCACCAGGTGAACCCGCCGGCGCCGCCGCCACCGCCCTGGCCTCCGTTGCCGGTCAGCGCCGCGCTCGCGCCGCCGCCTCCGCCGCCTCCGCCCCCTCCGCCGCCCCAGGCCTGGACGTGCACCGAGGTGACGCCCTCGGGCGGCGTGAAGAACCCGTCCGCGGTGAAGTCCCGCAGGCCGTGGATGTCGGTGGGCGCCTTCGGCTCCTTGGGCTTGGGCCTGTCGCCCTCACCGTAGGGGTCGTCGCCGTTGTCGGCGCCGTGGGGGCGGCCGCTGTCGCCCCCGCCGTGGGGGCCGTCGTACGCGAGTGCGCCGGGCGCCATGGTGAGCAGCTGGCCGGAGAGGGCCACCGCCGCCAGGGCGGAGGCGAGGAGCAACCGGCGGGGGGCGCGCGAGCGCTGGGAAACGGGCTTCTGGTTCACGGAGCGAGTTCCTTCCCCGCGGCGAGCCGAGGCTCTCGCGGAGGACGAGTGGATACGGGACCGGTCGGCCCGCGAGCCCATCGGACCCTCACCCTCCGCGCTCCGCACCCCGACGACCCGATGCTTGGCCCGCGCAGGTGACCGGTTGGTCCACCCGAGCGACCAAGATCCCCGACCCACCGCCGACTCCCGACCCCCGACCCCACCCCCGCCCCCACGCTCGCCCCCGAACGCCAACAGGCCCCCTACCCGCCGAAAAGCAGCGGATAGAGGGCCTGTTCGTGCGCGAGTACTACTTCTTCTTGCCCTGGTTCTTGACGGCCTCGATGGCGGCGGCCGCGGCGGCCGGGTCGAGGTAGGTGCCGCCCGGCTTGAGGGGCTTGAACTCGGCGTCCAGCTCGTAGGCGAGCGGGATGCCGGTCGGGATGTTCAGGCCCGCGATGTCGGCGTCGGAGATGCCGTCCAGGTGCTTGACCAGCGCGCGGAGGCTGTTGCCGTGCGCGGCGACCAGGACCGTGCGGCCCGCGAGGAGGTCCGGGACGATGCCGTCGTACCAGTACGGGAGCATGCGGACGACGACGTCCTTCAGGCACTCCGTCTTCGGGCGCAGCTCCGGCGGGATCGTCGCGTAGCGCGGGTCCTCGGACTGGGAGAACTCCGTACCGTCCTCAAGGGCCGGCGGCGGGGTGTCGTACGAGCGGCGCCACAGCATGAACTGCTCCTCGCCGAACTCGGCGAGGGTCTGGGCCTTGTCCTTGCCCTGGAGCGCACCGTAGTGGCGCTCGTTCAGACGCCAGGAGCGGTGGACCGGGATCCAGTGGCGGTCGGCGGCCTCGAGCGCCATCTGCGCGGTGCGGATCGCGCGCTTCTGGAGCGAGGTGTGCACGACATCGGGGAGCAGGCCGGCGTCCTTGAGCAGCTCACCGCCGCGGACCGCCTCCTTCTCGCCCTTCTCGTTGAGATTGACGTCCACCCAGCCGGTGAACAGGTTCTTCGCGTTCCACTCGCTCTCGCCGTGGCGGAGGAGGATCAGCTTGTACGGTGCGTCGGCCATGCGTACGAGCCTAATGGACGCGCGGGGGCGCTCGCGCGCGTGTCCACGGCCGCGGGATCGGCCGCGGGATCGGGCGTGGACCGGCCGCGGACCGGCCGCGGAACCGGCCGTGGATTGACGGTGCGCGTCAATCCGGTGGCCCTCGCGGACCCCCCACCCGTAGGGTGCGGCAAGCAGGAGAGCCACTTACATCCCCGGGGGGAATCCGTCATGTCCGTTGCCAGTCTCAGACGGGCGGCGCGCGAGAGCGTGGCCGGCCTCCCCCGCGAGTTCTGGTGGCTGTGGACCAGCACCCTGGTGAACCGGCTCGGGGCCTTCGTCGCCACCTTCATGACCTTGTACCTGACCGTGGACCGGGGCTATTCGGCTTCCTTCGCGGGACTCGTGGTGGCCCTGCACGGGCTCGGCGGGGTCGTCTCCTCGCTCGGCGCGGGCGTGATGACCGACCGCCTCGGCCGGCGTCCCACGCTGCTGGCTGCCCAGGCCTCGACGGCGTTCTCGGTGGCGCTGCTCGGCTTCATGGAGCACCCGGCCGCGATCGCGGCGGTGGCGCTGCTGGTCGGCATGACCTCGAACGCCTCGCGACCGGCGGTGCAGGCGATGATGGCGGACATCGTCCGGCCGGAGGACCGGGTCCGCGCCTTCGCGCTGAACTACTGGGCGATCAACCTCGGCTTCGCCGTCTCGGCGACGGCGGCGGGCTTCGTCGCCGAGTACAGCTACCTGGCCGGGTTCCTCGGCGAGGCGGCGCTGACGCTGGTCTGCGCCGTCCTCGTGTACGTGAAGCTGCCGGAGTCGCGGCCGGAGCGGACCGCCGCGGAGCGGGCGGCCGCCGAGCCGGAGACCGGGCTCGGGACGGTGTTGCGGGACAAGCGCTTCATGGGTGTGGTCGGGCTGTCGTTCCTGATCTCGCTGATCTTCACGCAGGGCTCGTTCGGGCTGCCGCTGGCCATGGCCACGGGCGGGTTCTCCGCCGGGGACTACGGTCTGGTCATCGGCGTCAACGGGGTGCTGATCGTGCTGCTGCAGATCCCGGTCACCCGGTTCCTGGAGAAGGGCGACCCGCAGAAGCTGCTGGTGGCCTCGGCGCTGCTGGCCGGGTACGGCTTCGGGCTGACGGCCTTCGCCGGGTCGGTGTGGAGCCTGGGGCTGACGGTCTGCGTGTGGACGCTGGCCGAGATCGTCAACTCCCCGACCCAGATGGGTCTGGTCGCCCGGCTCTCCCCGCTGCACGGGCGCGGCCGCTACCAGGGCATGTACACGATGTCCTGGGCGGTGGCCTCGCTCGTGGCTCCGCTGATGGCCGGGTTCATGATCGACCGGTGGGGGGCGGGCTGGCTCTGGGCGTCCGTGGCGGTGCTGGGCACGGTGGCGGCGCTGGGCTACTGGCTGCTGATGCGGAGACTGGCGGAGAGCGAGCCCGCTTCCGTGGTCACGGCGCCGGTGCCGGCACCCGCACCGGCTGCCGCGGCGACCGTCCCGGTTTCGGCCTGATCCGCGCGAGCCCTCAGGCGGTGCCGGTCCGCGACGGCTGCGTCAGGTGCTTGAAGGCGTCCAGGTTGCGGGTCGGCTCGCCGCGCGAGACCCGCCACTCGTACTCGCGCCGGATCGCGCCCGCGAAGCCCAGCTCCAGCAGCGTGTTGAACGCGCCGTCCGCCGCCTCCAGGACCGTGCCGAGCAGCCGGTCGAGGTCCTCCGGGGTGACGACCGACAGCGGGAGCCGGGCCGTCAGGTAGACGTCGCCGAGCGGGTCGACCGCGTAGGCCATCCCGTACAGCTTGAGGTTGCGTTCCAGCAGCCAGCGGTGGACGCCCGCCTCGTTCTCGTCGGGGTGGCGGATCACGAACGCGTTGACCGACAGCGAGTGCCGCCCGGCCCGGAGCGAGCAGGTGGTGGACAGCTTGCGCGTGCCGGGGAGCTGGACGACGTACGAACCGGGTTCGGGGCTCTCCCAGCCCAGTCCGGCCTCGGTCAGCGTGCTCTCGATGATCGCGGCGGTGTCAGCCATGGTGGGAGCGTACGCGACGGCGGTGATCATGCATGGCCGCGGTGTACACGTCCGCCGTGCCGCTCGCCGCCGTGTCCCAGCCGAAGAACTGCGCGTGCCGCGCGGCCTCGGCGCCCATCCGGTCCGCGAGCCCCGGCTCGTCGACGAAGCGCCGCAGCTCGCGCGCGTAGTCCACCGGGTCGTGCCCGGGTACGAGGATCCCCGTCACGCCGTCGTTGACGGCCACCGGCAGCCCGCCGACCGAGGCGGCCAGCACCGGGGTGCCGGTGGCCTGGGCCTCGATCGCGACGAGCCCGAAGGACTCGCTGTACGAGGGCATGACCAGCACGGACGCGGCCCGGAACCAGTCGGCGAGCGCGTCCTGGCGGACCGGCGGGTGGAAGTGGACGATGTCGGCGATGCCGAGCTTCGCGGCGAGCTTCTGGAGCCCCTCCGGCTTGGCGAGCCCGCTGCCGCTGGGCCCGCCGACGACCGGGACGAAGAGGCGCCGGCGCAGCGAGGGGTCGCGGTCGACGAGCTCGGCGACCGCGCGCAGCAGGATGTCGGGGGCCTTGAGCGGCTGGATCCGGCCGGCGAAGAGCGGGATGACGGCGTCCTGCGGCAGGCCGAGGCGGGCGCGGGCCGCGGCCCGGCCGTCGCCGGCGGTGAAGCGGTCGAGGTTCACCCCGGGGTGGACGACGGCCACCTTGCCGGGGTCGGCCTCGTAGTGCCGGACGAGCTCGTCGGCCTCTTCGGTGGTGTTCGCGATGAGCCGGTCGGCGGCGGCCACGATCTGGGTCTCGCCGATGACGCGGGCGGCGGGCTCGGGCGTGTCGCCCGCGGCGAGCGCGGCGTTCTTGACCTTGGCCATGGTGTGCATGGCGTGGACGAGGGGGACGCCCCAGCGCTCGGCGGCGAGCCAGCCGACGTGGCCGGAGAGCCAGTAGTGGGAGTGGACGAGGTCGTAGTAGCCGGGCCGGTGGCCGGCCCAGGCCTGCATGACGCCGTGGGTGAAGGCGCACAGCTGGGCCGGGAGCTCCTCCTTGGCGAGGCCTTCGTACGGGCCCGCGTCCACGTGCCGTACGAGGACCCCGGGGGCCAGCTCGACCGCGGGCGGCAGACCGCCCTCGGTGGCGCGGGTGAAGATCTCGACCTCGATGTTGATCGCGGCGAGGCGCTTGGCCAGCTCCACGATGTACACGTTCATGCCGCCGGCGTCGCCGGTGCCGGGCTGGTGCAGCGGTGAGGTGTGCACGCTGAGCATGGCGACGCGGCGCGGCTTGCGGTGGTGGCCGACGGCCGGCAGGCGCAGGCGCGGCGGGTCGTGGCGGGTGCCGCGGGCAGCGGCGATGCGGCCGCCGATGCTGCCGCCGAGGCGGGACACGTACTGGCTCAAGGGAGCAGTTCCTCTCGCTCGGACGACACTCGGACGGCGCGCGGTGGGAGGGGCGGACCACCGGCGGGACGCGGACAGGGCACGTGCAGGGCATGACGGAAGGAGCGCACGGGGCGCCCTTCAAGGAGTGCAACCCGGATGGCCGCGTCCCGCATTCCGGGGGAGCGCGCCTTTTTCTTCGGCGTTCGCCCCGGCGGGCCGCGCGAGGGCGCTTTCCATCAGGTCGGGGCTTTCGTGCCGTGCGGGTTCGTATCGTGGGGATTCGGGCCGTGGGGGTTCGCGCCGTGCGGGCTCCTGCCGCGCGGGTTCGGGCCGTGGGGCGTTTTCATCCGGTGGGCGCCCTCCGCTTACGCTCGGCGCATGTCCTCCCGCTCCGCCGCCCCGCCCCCGCGCCGCCCCGTGGGCACGGTGACGCGCGGGACGACGAATCCGAACCGGCTGCGCCGGATGGACCGCTGGATCGCGGCCACGCACGGCCCGGTGCTGCGGCGCTCGCAGGACCCGGTCGCGGTGGACCTCGGCTACGGGGCCGCGCCGTGGACGGCGGTGGAACTGCTGGCCCGGCTGCGGGAGGCGGCGCCGCGGGTGCGCGTGGTCGGCATCGAGATCGAGCCGGCGCGGGTCGCGGGGGCGAAGCCGTACGAGCGGGAGGGGCTCAGCTTCCGGCACGGCGGGTTCGAGGTGCCGCTGGAGGGCGGGGGCCGGCCGACGCTGATCCGCGCGGCGAACGTACTGCGCCAGTACGACGAGGAGCAGGTGGCGGCGGTGTGGGAGCGGCTGTGCGCCCGGCTGACCCCGGACGGGCTGCTCGTCGAGGGCACTTGTGACGAGATCGGACGGCGTCACGTGTGGGTGGCGCTCGGGCCCGAGGGGGCGCGCACGGTGACGTTCGCGACCCGGCTGGGCTCCCTGGAGCGTCCGTCGGACCTGGCGGAGCGGCTGCCGAAGGCGCTCATCCACCGCAATGTGCCGGGGGAACCGGTACACGCCTTCCTCCGCGACTTCGACCGCGCGTGGGCGGCGGCCGCTCCGTACGCCTCGTACGGCGCGCGGCAGCGCTGGATCCGGACGGCGCGGGCGCTGGCCGCGGACTGGCCGCTGGCGGACGGGCCGGGGCGGTGGCGGCAGGGGGAACTGACGGTGCGCTGGGAGGCGTTGCGCCCGGCGGGGTGAATGTGGCGCGGCGGGGAACCGGTTGCCGGGGTGGCCCGTTGAGTCGTCGGGGACGGGTGTGGGGGACTGGGTGGGGCCGGCGGCCGGGGCCGCGGCCGAGCCGGGGCAAGAGCCAAGATCGGGACGACATCCGCGAGGGTGTTGGAATTCACCCACTCGTGGCACCATCCCGAAGGCAGGACAAAGTTACTGATGAATAGTCAGATCTGATACCGGATCCGACTCGGGGCACCTTGGGGGGACCATGGGGACCGTGGAGCGCAGGCGATGGAGGGGCGCGTCCGCTCTCACGCTGCTGTGTGCGACGGCGCTGCTGGCGGTGTCGGCCATGACGGGCGCGGCCCAGGCGGCGCCGGCGCCCGAGCCCGGCGCCAAGTCCCTTGAGCAGGTGCGCCAGGAGATCGACGAGCTGTACCGCCAGGCGGGCACGGCGACGGACGCGTACAACCTCGCGGAGAGCGAGGCCAAGGCGCAGTCCGCCAAGATCGTCGAGATCGCCAAGCAGGTGGTGGCCGGCCAGGACCGGATCGCGGCGCTGAAGAACCGCGCGGGGGCCGCCGCGCGCGCCCAGTACCGCTCGGGCGGGATGCCGGCCGGCGCCCAGCTGGCGCTGAGCAACAGCCCGAGCCAGTTCCTCGACGGGGCGGACCGGATCCGCCAGGGCGAGAAGGCGACCACGGACCTGATGTCCGAAATGAACCGCACGCAGAGCGACTTGCAGCAGTACGCGAAGGACGCGAGCGCGCAGTGGGAGAAGCTCGAAGCCAACCGGATCAAGCAGGAGACCTCGAAGAAGCAGATCGAGGAGAAGATCAAGTCGGCCGAGTCGCTGGAGAGCAAGCTGGAGGCCGAGGAGAAGGCCCGGCTGATCCAGCTGGAGCAGGAAGCCCAGTACAAGGCCCAGACGGCGTGGCTCTCGACGGGCGTGCTGAAGGAGATCAACAACTCGGCGTCGGAGTCGGGGAAGAAGGCGGTCCAGTACGCCACGGCGCAGATGGGCAAGCCGTACGTGTGGGGCGCCGAGGGCCCGGACTCGTTCGACTGTTCCGGCCTCACCTCGCAGGCCTGGCGGGCGGCGGGCAAGGGCATCCCCCGCACCTCGCAGGAGCAGCTGCGGCTGCTGCCGAAGGTAGCGATCAAGGACATGCGGCCGGGTGACCTGATCATCTACTTCGACGACGCGAGCCACGTCGGGATGTACCTCGGCGACGGCGCGATGATCCACGCCCCCCGCCCGGGCCGCAACGTCACCCTGGCCGGAGCCGGCTCGATGCCGATCAAGGCAGTGGTCCGCCCCGACGCGTAACCGCAGACCGCGGCCCTGACGGGCCCGGAGCCCCGCCCGCCGGGGCGCGGCTCCGGAGCACGGGCCCAGGCCCTGCGGCGGGGGAACCCCGCAGGGCCGGGCTGCGTCTCGTTGGTCGGGACGGCGATCGCGCATGCCGTGACGTTTCTCATTCAGTGGGCACCCAGTGAGGCGGACTTTCCCCCGCGATACCGGCATATGACGGCGGCCCTGGCCCGGAACGCCATTCCGTTCCCCGGCCACCGCCCGCTAGGGTCTGCCGGACGCACCCTCGGGGGGAGGGAAGGAACCGGAGACGATGGCCGTACCCGTACCGCGGCAGAGGGACACCCCCGCCACGGAGAGCGCTCAGGCAGCCCCGCCGCCAGCCGCGCCCGCCGCCGCACCCCAGGCGTCCCTGACCCTGCTGGTGATCGAGGACGACCCCGCAGGCGGGCTCACCGTCCCCGAGATCCTCGACGCCGACCGGCACCGCATCCGCCTCCGCACCGCCCGCAACCTCACCGAGGCCGCACGCCTGCTCACCCCCGACGTGCACTGCATCCTGCTCGACCTCTCCCTCCCCGCCACCGGAGCCACGGCGGCGGCCGGCGGGCGCACCGCCGTCGTCGACCAGTTGGACACCCTCCGCGAGGTGCTCCGGATCGCGCCCCGCCACGCCGTCCTCGTCCTCACCGCCGAGGCCGACGCCGAGCGCGCCGCCGAGGCCGTACGGGTCGGCGCGCAGGACTTCCTCTTCCGCGACGAGCTCGACGGCCGCCTGCTGAGCCGGGCGATCCGCTACGCCGTGGAGAGAAAGCGGGCGGACATCGCCCAGTACAAGCTCGCAGAATCGAAACTTCGGGCCCAGGAGAACGCCCGCCTGGAGCGGGGCCTGCTCCCCAACCCCCTCCTCGAAGGATCCGATCTCCGCTTCGCCGCCCGCTACCGGCCCGGCCGCAGCCGCGCCCTCCTCGGCGGGGACTTCTACGACACCGTCCGCACCCCCGACGGCACCGTCCACGCCATGATCGGCGACGTCTGCGGCCACGGCCCCGACGAGGCCGCCCTCGGCGTCGAGCTCCGCATCGCCTGGCGCGCCCTGACCCTGGCCGGCCTGTGCGGTGACGACCTGCTGTCGACCCTCCAGGAGGTCCTGGAGGTGGAACGCCCCAACGACGAGATCTTCGCGACGCTGTGCACGGTGGACATCTCCCCCGACGGCCGCCGCGCCGGCCTGTGCCTGGCCGGCCATCCGGCCCCGCTGATATCCCGGCCGGGCCGCCGCGCGCGGCTCCTCCCGTACGAGAACAGCGGCCCGGCGCTCGGTCTGCTGCCCAAGGCCCGCTGGCCGCGCCGCCAGGTCGAGCTGGGCGGCACCTGGAGCCTGATGCTCTACACCGACGGCCTGATCGAGGGCCGCATTGGCGAGGGCAAGGAGCGGCTGGGACAGGACGGGATGGTCGAGATGATCAACCGGCACCTCGACCGCGGCCTGAGCGGCGAGGGCCTGCTGGAGGCCTCCGTCACCGAGGCCCGGCGCCTCAACGGCGGCGAGCTCACCGACGACGTGGCCGTGGTGCTGCTCTCGCGCAACGAATCGTGACGGGTCCGGCGAACGCCTGGGCGAAGGCCGGGGCGCCCGGCGCCGTCAGCGCCCGCCGTTGTACGGGCCGTACGGACCGTCGCTGCTGCTCCCGCCGCTGCGCCGGCCGCCCCGGCCGCCGCCCGATACCTGCTTGAGGGCCGGGCGTACGTCGACGAAGAACACGATGGTGGCCACGAGGCCGGCGATCTCCAGGAACAGCATCCCGAGGAAGAAGTCCACCAGCACGGTGACCCCGAGGATGACCAGCCAGAACGTCTTGGTCTGCTTGTCGGCGGCGCGGTACGCGTCCTCGCGCGCCAGCAGCGCGAAGACGAAGGCCACGACGGCGAGTGCCAGCATGGCGAACCCGAGCAACGGAAGCACTCCGTTATCGAACCCGTTCATCAACATCGCCTGACCGCCTTCTCACGCCTGAACGCCTGATGCCGCCTGCCTCCACGCTACCGGCAGAGCGGCCCCCGCAAACAACAACGGGCCGGACACCGCACTGGTGCCCGGCCCGCCGTCACGTATTCAGCTCTCGTCGCCGACAGCGACGGGAGCCTTCTTCACGTTGTTCTTGCGCGCCGCGCTCCGCCGGGCGGCGGGCTTCTCGTCGGCCGAGGCGTCGGCGGCGGGCTCCGCCGCGGCCTCCTGCTCCTGCTCCGACTTGGGCTCGACGGCGACCGCGATGTCGACGATCTCCTCGGAGACCTCGCCGCGCCACGTCCGTACGGCCTGCTCGCCGTGCTCGGCGACCTTGTCGTACGTCTCCTTGGCGCGCACCGCGTACTCGGCGGCCACACCGACCCCGCGCAGCGCCAGGTCCTGCGCGCTCTCCCCGAGCTTCTTCGGGTCGATCGCGGTCAGCACCTCGGCGAATTTGGCGGCGACCGCCTCCTGCGCCTCGCGCGCCTTCTCCTGCACGATCTTCGGGTCGGTGTTCTTCACGGCCTCGATGCGCGCGGGGGCCTCGGTGCGCAGCTGCTCGATGAGCCCGGGCACCTTCTTGGCCTGCTGCACCGCGAGGTCGGCGGTGCCGGCGGCGAAGTAGAGCGGAGTCGGGTCGGTGAGGGTCTTCTTCAGGTCATCGGCGATGGCCATGGTGGCTGGTCCTCCCGGATCACAGTTCAGTTCGTAGGGTGCATCGCGTCGTCCCCGCCGGGCGGGTCGGACGGATCGGCCGGGTCGGCCTCGGCCGCGTTCTCCTTGCGGAACGAGTCGTAGATCTGGAGCAGCACCTGCTTCTGCCGCTCGTTGATGGACGGGTCGCCGAGTATGACGGCCCGCGTCTCGACCTCGTCGCGATCGCGCTCGTCGAGGATCCCGGCCTGCACGTACAGCGTCTCCGCGGAGATCCGCAGCGCCTTGGCCAGCTGCTGGAGGATGTCCGCGCTCGGCTTGCGCAGCCCGCGCTCGATCTGGCTCAGGTACGGATTCGACACCCCCGCCGCGTCGGCCAGCTGCCGCAGCGAAAGCTGGGCCTGCCGCCGCTGCTCGCGGAGGTATTCGCCGAGATTTCCGACGTTGAGCGATGCCATGCCCCGATCCTGCCCGACTCTGCTAACTATTGCAAGCACCTGCTTGCAAAATCACCCACCGGCCGGGGGCTGTTCCCACGCCACCGACGCTATGCGCGGGCGGCGGATCCCGCTTCCGGGCCGCGCTCGGACGGGCCGCTCTCCGCCGGGCCGCTCTCCGCCGGGCCGTTCCTGACCGGCCGCGTGAGGATCTTGGCGATGCACGCCGGAAGGGCCGCGCCCGGCTCGTGGCTGCGGGCGCGGTACGCGCTCGGGCTCTCGCCCACCAGCTCGGTGAAACGGGAGCTGAACGACCCCAGCGAGGTACACCCGACCTCGAAGCAGACCTCCGTCACGCTCAGGTCGCCCCGCCGCAGCAGCGCCTTGGCCCGCTCGACGCGGCGCGTCATCAGGTAGCTGTACGGGGTCTCCCCGAAGGCGGCCCGGAAGCTGCGGGAGAAGTGCCCCGGCGACATCAGGGCCACGCGCGCCAGCTCGGCCACGTCGAGGGGGCGCGCGTACTCGCGGTCCATCATGTCCCGGGCCCGGCGCAGCCGTACGAGGTCCTCAAGCGTCACCCCGCCAGCGTACGGCGACGGCGCCGCCGGTGGGAGCCCGTGACCGCGCCGGCCGCGGGCCGGGCCCCGTCAACTCGTTCGCCCCGCCGCCGCGTTGTCCGTACTATCGCCGGTCGATCGCCGAACGGCCCGCGGCCGCGCACAGAGCTACGAGCAGGAGCCCCACCATGCCCCATCGGTTCGCCCACGTCTGCCTGTCCTGCCGGATCTCGCTCAAGCTCGCCCCGTACGGCGAAGCCGGCGAGGAGCGCGACCACCGGTGCCCGCGCTGCCGCGGGGCGTTGGTGTGCGCCGGCGACGCCTTCGAGGCGCCGGCGCGGCGGGACGTGGACGGCTGGCGCGTGGTCGGCGCGCTGCTGGCCGCCGGGGTCGACTTCCGGCAGGCCTGCTGCGGCTGCGGGCCCGGCTACCGGCCGCGCACCCTGCGCGAGGTGCGGGAGCGGACGGAGCTGGCCCGCAGGACCGGGCAGCCCCTCGCCCGGGCCCTCACCACCCCCTAGCCCCACTCCCTAGCCCCACCGCCTAGGCGGCACGCGTCCCGATCGCCAGCGTCGCGTGCAGGTCCTCCGAGGTGGTGGCGCGGACCGCCAGGCCCGCCGCCGAGAGGGCCGAGGCCGTGCGCGGGGACTGGCGGGCGCTCGTCTCGATCAGCAGCCTGCCGCCCGGGGCCAGCCACGGCAGGGCCCCCGCCGCGACCCGGCGGTGGACGTCCAGGCCGTCCGGGCCGCCGTCCAGGGAGGTCAGCGGCTCGTGGTCGCGGGCCTCCGCCGGGAGCAGCCCGATCTCCTCCGTCGGCACGTACGGGGCGTTGACCAGCAGCAGGTCCACCCGCCCGCGCAGCGAGTCCGGCAGCGCCGCGTACAGGTCGCCCTCGTGGACCTGCCCGCCGTACGGGGCCACGTTCAGCCGCGCGTACGCCAGCGCCGCCGGGTCGATGTCCGCCGCGTGCAGTTCCACGCGGGGGCCCAGCTGCGCCGCCACCGCCGCGCCCAGCGCGCCGACCCCGCAGCACAGGTCCAGTACGACGGCGTCCGGCCGGCCCAGGGCCACGGCCTCCTGCACCAGGAACTCGGTGCGCCGGCGCGGTACGAAGGCCCCCTCGCCCACGCGCATGCGCAGCCCGCAGAACTCCGCCCAGCCGACGACGTGTTCCAGCGGTTCGCCGCCGGCCCGGCGGGCCACCAGGTCCGCCAGGTGCCCGTCGTCCTCGGCGGCGGCCGTCAGCAGCTCCGCCTCCTCCTCCGCGAAGACGCAGCCCGCCGCCCGAAGGGTTTCCACAATCGAAGTCACTGATTCCATCGCTCTCAGAAGATGTCGGGGCACCACGGGCGGCGCGCCGTGCGGAACACGGCGTCCGCGAGCGCCAGCGCCCCCGGCCGCGCCTCCACGATCCGCCCGAGCGCACCGAGCCGTACCGCCGACCCGTCGCCGAGGTACAGGGAGCCCAGCGCCGACGCGTCGAGCCGCAGGTCCGCCGGCTCCTCGGTGACCGTGCACTCCCCCGTGCCCGCGTCCAGACGGTAGCGCCCGGCGGCGGGACCGGCCGGATCCGTCACCTCCAGTACGAGCACTCCGGGCACGGCGTACGTCCGCGCGCCCAGCGCCCGTACGACGTCCAGCACGCGCACCCACAGGAAGTCCGAGGCCGTCACGATCCCGGCCGCACGCGGGTCCGGCAGCAGCTGCGCGACGAGGTCGTCGGGGGCGCGGTAGCCCGTACGGACCTTCATCACCCAGTCGATCGAGCACAGGAAGTGCCACAGCGCGCGCTCGGCGTCCGGGGTGACCGCGATCAGGTCCTTGACCTGCACGGTGTTGAGGGGGACCTTCCCGTCCGTCCAGTGATCGTCGGACGCGTAGACGGCGAGGCCGGCCGGCTCGCCCTCCGCCGTCCGGTAGACGGCGTGGAACTTGTCCTTGTACGGGCGGAAGGCCATCTCTTCCAGCCCGGTGGCCAGGCTCCACCAGCGGGCGTTGCGGCTGACGGTGCCGGGTGAGACCGCCCGCAGCCGCTCGTGCAGCCCGGGGCCGATCGTGCGCGCCTCGGCCGCGTCCACCAGCTCGATCCGGCCGCCGTCCGCGGGCCCGGACCAGCGCGGGTCGAGCCCGGCGCGGCTCACGTCTATCTCCCACTCGGCGATCGAGGCGGCGGGCCCGTACCCGTACCGCCCGTAGATCGGGTACTCGGCGGCGATCAGCGTGGACACGACGTCGCCGCGCGCCCGCGCGGCCGCCAGCTCGGTGGCCATCATCCCGGTCAGCAGGCCGCGCCGGCGGTGCGTGGGCAGCACGGTGACGTTGGTGACGGCGCTCGCGGCCACGGTCGCCCCGCCCGGGACGGTCAGCTCCTGGGCGAAGGAGCGCAGGGTGGCCACGCAGCGGCCGGTGGAGGAGTCGAAGGCGCCCAGCGTGCGGCCGAGGTCGCCGTGCTTGGCCCGCTGGGCGACATCGGACTCGGTGACGCGATCGGGACGCAGGAAGCCGGTGTTCACGGTCCGGAGCCACTCGGGGAGTTCGGATTCGGCGATCGGCCGCACGTCAGCACTCATAACCGGCCACGCTAACCGCCGCTCCGGCCGCCGTCGCCCGAATTAACCGCGCCGGACCGCGCCCCGGACCCGGCCCCGGCCGCCCCGGCCCGCCGGGCCGACCGGCCGACCGCCCGGCCGGCTACACGAGCAGGTCGTCCACCTGTGCCTCGCCCTCCCGGTAGCGCCGGGTGATCTCCGCGCTGCAGTCGTCCGCCGTGCGCTGGAGCTGCTGGCGGCGCCGCGAGACCTGTTGCTCGTATCCCACCAACCGGCCCATCGCGTCGTGTAGTTCGCCGTCGGTGCGGGCCGCCAGGTCCGACAGTTCCACATCGGACAGCATCTCCGCGGCCAGCAGCCGGAACTCCTCGCCGTGCGGGGTGCAGAGCGTGACGTGCCGGGCGGAGGCGCTGCGGCTGGAGGGCGCGTCCGCGAGGATCTCCGAGAGCCGGTCGACCACCGGCGGCTCCGGGGTCACCGGGGCCTCCGGATCGCTGCGCCAGGCCAGTTCGGCGCGCAGGATGTCGATCCGGCCCTGGAGGAGTCTGCGTACGTAGCTCAGATCGGCCTCGTCGCGCTGCGCGTCGCGGCGCAGCGTACGCAGCTCCGGCAGCCCGAGCGCGGTGGCGGGGGTGGCGGCGAGGGCGGTCGCGGGCGTGGTCGGCGCCTGCTCCCCGCCCGTGCGCTGCGCGGGTGGTCTGACCGCGCCCGTCGAAGTGGCCGCGGGTGAGGCCGGTGCGGGTGATGCAGGTACGGGTGATGCAGGTACGGAGGTACCAGAAGTATTCATGTGAACGTGTCCGTCCCCTCGACCGGTGCATGGGGTCTACCCCGGCCCGTGGGGCCGGGGGGAAGCACCGCCTGCGTGCATCGTGCCACTCTCCGTGGTGCAGGTGCAGTCCCACTCCACCCGATCGGCCCCTGATGGGTGCACGCCTGATACACAGGTGGTATGCGAGCAGTGGTGCAGAGGGTGGACGGCGCGAGCGTCGTCGTGGCCGGCGAGACCGTGGGCGAGATCGTCGGCGAGGGGCTGTGCGTGCTGGTGGGGGTGACCCACGACGACACCCCGGAGAAGGCGGCGCAGCTGGCGCGAAAGCTGTGGTCCGTACGGATCCTGGAGGCGGAGAAGTCCTGCAGCGACGTGAACGCGCCGCTGCTGGTGATCTCGCAGTTCACGCTCTACGGGGACGCCCGCAAGGGCCGGCGCCCCACCTGGAACGCGGCGGCGCCGGGCGAGGTCGCCGAGCCGCTCGTCGACGAGGTGGTCGCGCAGCTGCGCGCGCTGGGGGCGACGGTGGAGACGGGCCGGTTCGGCGCGGACATGCGGGTCTCGCTGACCAACCACGGCCCGTTCACCATCGTCATCGACATCTGAACCGCCGGGGCGCCGTCACGGCGCCACGACGACCTCCTGCGCGGCGGCCGTCTTCCCGGCCAGCAGCGGGGCGTCGAGCGGCACGTTCCGCTTGACCAGCGCCAGCGCGATCGGGCCGAGCTCGTGGTGGCGGACCGCGGTGGTCACGAAGCCCAGCTGGCGGCCCTCCTCCCCGTCGGCGGCGAGCCGGATCGGCGTGCCGTGCGCCGGGAGGAGCACCTCGGAGCCGTCCAGGTGCAGGAAGACCAGCCGGCGGGGCGGCTTCCCCAGGTTGTGGACGCGGGCCACGGTCTCCTGGCCGCGGTAGCAGCCCTTCTGGAGGTGCACCGCGGTGCCGATCCAGCCCAGCTCGTGCGGGATGGTGCGGTGGTCGGTCTCCAGGCCGAGCCGCGGCCGGTGCGCCTCCACGCGCAGGGCCTCGTAGGCGAGGAGCCCGGCGGCGGGCCCGTGCGCGGCGGCGAACGCCTCCAGCTCGGCGCGCGGCACGAAGACGTCGCGGCCGTACGGGGTCTCCCGTACGGGGTGTTCCTTGGCGAGCTCGGCGATGGAGCCGGCCGGCAGGTGGACGACGGCGAAGTCGGCGGTCCGGTCGGCGACTTCGACGCGGTAGAAGAACTTCATCGACTCCAGGTAGGCGATCAGCGCCTCCTGGGTGCCGGGCTCCACGTGCGCCCACACGGTCTCGCCGTCGTCTACGAGGTAGAGCGCGTGCTCGATGTGGCCGTTGGCCGAGAGGATCAGCGCCTCGGTGGCCTGCCCGGGCGGGAGTTCCGTCAGGTGCTGGGTGAGCAGCAGGTGCAGCCAGCTCAGCCGCTCCGGTCCGGTGACGGTGACGACTCCGCGGTGCGAGAGGTCGACGAAACCTCGGCCGTCGGCGAGCGCGCGCTGTTCGCCGTACAGCTCTCCGTAGTGGGCTGCGACGCCCTCGTCGCGGCCTTCGGCCGGTACGGCGCCGGGGAGATGGAGCAAGGGGCTGCTGGTCATGCCACCAAGCCTACGACGGGGCGTCCTGCTGCTTGGCGGCGCACTTCTTGCAGAGCCCGAAGATCGCGAAGTGCTTCATGTCGGTCTCGAAACCGAAGGTGGCGCGCAGCTTCGCGGTGAACTCGGCGGCGATGTCCACGTCCGCCTCGATCACGTCGGTGCACTCGCGGCAGACCAGGTGGATGTGGTGGTGCCGGTCGGCGAGGTGGTACGTGGGGGCCCCGTGCCCGAGGTGGGCGTGGGAGACCAGCTTCAGCTCCTCCAGGAGCTCCAGCGTGCGGTAGACGGTGGAGATGTTGACCCCGGAGGCGGTCTTGCGCACCTGGGAGAGGATCTCGTCCGGCGTCGCGTGCTCCAGGCTGTCGACGGCTTCCAGCACGAGCTGGCGCTGCGGGGTCAGCCGGTATCCGCGCTGCCGCAGGTCGCTCTTCCAGTCGGCACTCTCGGTGTCTCCGATGCTCCCCACCCGGCCAGTGTAAGCGCGCGAAGGGGACCGTGGGCCGAGCCCGCGGTCCCCTTTCGTGCGCGGTCCGTCAGCGGAAGAAGGCGATGCCGTCGTCCGGCATGTCCGGGAGGTTGCGCGCCATCTCGGCGACCTCCTCCGGGGTGACGACCTTCTTGAGCTGGGCCGACATGTACGGGCGCAGCTCGACGTCCGGGGTGGCCTTCTCGCCGACCCACATCAGGTCGCTCTTCACGTAGCCGTAGAGCCGCTTGCCGCCGCTGTACGGGCCGGAGGCGGCGGTGCGGGCGACGGCGTCCGTGGCCAGGTCGATCTGGGGCTTCTGGTCGGCGAGCTCGCCGTACCAGACCTCGACGACGCCCTGGTCGCGGACCATGACGATCTCGACCTTGCGGTCCTTGTCGATGCGCCAGTAGCCGGACTCGGACTCCAGCGGCCGCACCTTGTTGCCCTCGGCGTCGAGGACCCAGCTGTGGGAGGTGTACTCCAGGAAGTCCCGGCCGTCGTGGCTGAAGACGACTTCCTGGCCGAAGTTGCACTTCTCTTCACCGGGGAAGTCGAAGACGCCCGCGCCCTCCCACGTACCGAGGAGGAAGGCGAGGGGGACGAGGCCCGGGTTCAGGTCGGACGGGATCTGGATCATGTGTGGCTGCTCAGGCGATCTGTGGGGAGGGGTTCCGGGTCCGGGACGGCGGCCGATCGGACGATCAGCGCTGGCCCTGGTACAGCTTCTTCACTGCGAGGCCGCTGAAGGCGAGCACGCCGACGCAGACCAGGACCAGCAGGGAGGTGAAGATTGCCTCAAGCACGGGGTGCTCCTCGAAGTGATGTGGGCGTGTACGGGGCCGGTCCCCAAGCCTACTGGCCCGGGGACCGGCGCACTCCGCGAGGTGGGCCGCACGGCCTTTCGCGCAGGTGGTCAGCCCAGCAGCTGGCTCTGCAGGATCACCGTCTGGTGGAAGGGGACGGTGGCCACCCCTCCCTTGCGGGTCTGGACGATCACGGCCTGGATGTCACCCGCCTGGAGGCACCCGAGCTTGGTCTGCTCGTCGCCGCCCGCGGCCCCGGGCTCCTGGTACAGGCTGATGTCGGTGCTGGGGAGGCCGACGGGGTACCCGGCGACGTGCTGGTCCGTGACGACGGGCTGCTTGCTCCTGACGGCGCTCCAGGCCGCGTCCATCTCCAGGGCGGGGGCGCCGGCCAGCCGCGTGTCGTAGGTGCAGCCGTGGAAGCCGTCCACGAAGCCCGCGGCGTGGAAGCGCAGCAGGTAGACGCGCGTGCGCGTCCCGTCGGGGGTGGTCCAGCCGCGGGCGGCGATCTGGCGCAGCCCCTCGTACTCCAGCTCCGTCTTCAGCTTCGCCCGGCTGTCGGGGGCGTACTCCTCCAGGAAGGCCTCGGTGGAGACCAGCTGGTCCTGGCCGGCCTTGAGCCCGGCGTCCGGCGTACTGCCCCGGGGGGCCGGCAGCAGCAGGCCGGTGAGCGGCGCGTAGTGCGTCTCGGCTCCTCTGCTGCCGTCGGGCCTGGCCGGCGCGGCGCCGGCGGGCAGGGCGGGCATGGACAGGGTCGGGTACGTCCAGCGGCCGTCGTCCTCGGTGGCCAGGCCGGGGACGTCGGTGCGCTCGATCCCGGTGATCCCGTACGCGACCCCCGAGGCGACCGCGGCGAAGACGGCAGCGGCGGCCGTCCAGCGCAGGGCGGCGAACAGCTTGCGGCGGTCCTTGGGCGCGGCGGGCGCCGGGGCGGGGACCTGGAGCTGCGGCTCGTCGGCCGGTACGGCGGCTTCCGTATCCGGTACGGCCTCGGAAGCCGCCGCTGCGGCCTCGGGGGCGGCGTCGGCGGTGTTCTGCTCGGTCACACGGACTCCCCGGGGGACTTCAGGTGGCTCAGCTGCTGCTTGAACAGGGCCGCGGCCTCGTTCGCGGCGAAGGGCCTCGGCCCGTACATCCGGAAGGCCACCAGCACATCGTCCTGGAGGGCCACGCAGTCGATGGTGTCGATCTTGTGCTGCTCTTCGAGCTTCTCCTTGCCGAGGGCCTGCAGGGCGCACCTGGCGTCGGGGAAGCCCTCGATCTTCGGTGCGTCGCGGTCGTCCCCGATCAGCTCCAGCAGCTTCTTGCTGAACTCGGAGAACTTCGCGAGGGCCTGGGGGTCGGCCTGGGTGAGGCGGATCTCCATCACCCGGTTCCCCTGCCGGGTGTAGTAGCTGCGTCCGGCCGTGCCCTTGAGCTTCAGGTCGGCCAGAGCCTTGTCCCGCTCCGCCCGCTGGTCGCCGGAGAGTCCGGAGCGCACGTCCTTCTGCGCCTGGACCGCCCGCTCGCCGGACACGTAGAAGTCGTTGCCGTCCACGGCGATGTCCGGGCCGGGCTCGAAGCCGGACGGCATCGGCAGCAGCTTGCCCGTCAGCTCGTTC
Source organism: Streptomyces sp. WM6372 (assembly GCF_001279655.1). Classification (NCBI taxonomy): domain Bacteria; kingdom Bacillati; phylum Actinomycetota; class Actinomycetes; order Kitasatosporales; family Streptomycetaceae; genus Streptomyces; species Streptomyces sp. WM6372. The sequence continues at coordinate 40,171 of NZ_LGDB01000224.1, forward strand.
GGCGGCACCGTCGGGGCCGGCTCCGGGGCATCGGTGGGCAGGGGATCGACGCCCGCCGCGATCCAGTAGCGGGTCGGCGCGGTGCGGTCGGCACCGGCGATCCGGCCGGCCCCCCAGAGCGCCCCGCCGGCGAGGAGGGCGACGGCGAGCCCGCCCGCGACCAGGGTCACGGTCCGGCGGCTCCGCGCCCGCGGCGCGGCGGCCGGAGTCGTCTCGGGGGCGGCCGCGGGGGCCGTTTCGACGACGGCGTCCTGCGGGTCGCTCACAGCCGCTCCCACTGTCGCTTGGCGATCTCGACGATGTCGTTCTCGTCGATGACCCCTCGGTTGTTCATGTATTTGATCTCCATGACGATGTCCCCGCGCCGGGCGACCACCCGGGCCGACTTCGTCGGGAGGTAGCCCGGTTCCTCGTGCTGCGCGGAGTCCACCCACAAGTGGCCGTACTCGGCGGGCACGCCGGGCAGGTCCTTGCCCGGGTTGCCCGCGTGCTCCTTCTCCGACATGTAGCGGTGGGCGTGCTGGTACGAATCGGCTCCGGAGCGGTCCTTGTACTGGAAGAGCCGGACCGTGACGAAGTTCCGGTCGTCCTGGGCCCACTCCAGCTCGGCGATCCGCCGTACGTCGTTCCTGAGCTGGGCGGCCAGGCCACTGCCCGGCTCTTTGTAGAAGTCCGCCGAGAACGCGTCCGGGGACACGGTCCCCCGGTAGCGGACCTCCACCCCGGAAGGAGCCTCGATCAGCGTCTTGGCCAGGTCTTCGTCCGTCTTGTGCCAGCGGTTGGCGTTGATCGAGCGCGCGCTCGTCGACTCGTTCGGAGCCTGCGGCTTCGGCTGGTCGATCTTCTGCTGCGCCAGCGGCGGCAGCGGCGTGGGCTCGCGGTCGTACTGGATCGCGTAGCCGGTGACCGTGCCCGCGAGGAGGCCGAGCACCGCGGCGCCGGCGATCAGGAGGACCGTACGGCGGCCGGCGCGCGGGCGGGCGGCGGCGGTCCCGGTCTCCTCCCCGGCCGGCTGCTCGGGGCTGGTCTGTGCGTGTTCCAAGGAAGTCCCCCCACAGGGCATGGGGCATCGGGTGATCACCCGTGCACACGCATGACATGTACGAGAGGGGGGCGGTTGTACGTACGCCGATCACATTCTCGTCACGCGGGGCTTCAGTCCTCGTGACGCCGTTTTCCGTCCAGTTCGTCCCACCACTCGTCGGACTTCGGGTCGCCCGAGGGGTCGTCCCACCAGCGGTCGTCGGGCCCGCGCCGGTTCGCGATCATCGCGGCGACCGGCGGGATGACCATGGCGACCACGCACAGGGCCACGGCGGCCTCGACCGAGAACAGCCGTACGAAGGACCAGGCGGATACGAAGAGGAAGATGCATCCGCCCATGAGGACGAAGTAGACGCGGCGCCGCCGGGCGTACATGCCTTCAGGGTAGAGCCGGGAGGCGGACGGCGCGAAGGGCCGCACCCCGTTCCAGTGGCGTCCAACCCCCTGGGGTGCGGCCCTTCGGCCGGTCATTCAGGCGTGCGGTGCTCAGACCGCGATCGCCACGTCCGTCACGCCGCCGGCCTCGGCCACGACCACGGCGCGGTCGGCCTGGGCGCCGGGAACCAGCGCGCGCAGCGTCCACGAGCCGGTCGCCGCGTAGAAGCGGAACTGGCCGGTCGCCGAGGTCGGGACCTCGGCCGTGAACTCGCCGGTCGAGTCGAGCAGGCGCACGTAGCCGCTGATGGGCTCGCCGTCCTTGGTCACCTGGCCCTGGATGGCGGTCTCACCGGGCTTGAGCGTGGCGAGGTCGGGCCCGCCGATCTGTGCTCCACACATGTTCTCTGTCCTGTCCTGGAGGGGTCGTACTACGGAGGGCGTCGCGTACCCGGCCGTGGTGGTTACTTGTTGGCGCCGAGCTCGATCGGCACGCCGACCAGGGAGCCGTACTCGGTCCAGGAGCCGTCGTAGTTCTTGACGTTCTCCTGGCCCAGGAGCTCGTGCAGCACGAACCAGGTCAGCGCGGAGCGCTCACCGATGCGGCAGTACGCGATGGTGTCCTTCGCCAGGTCGACCTGCTCGGCCTGGTAGAGGGCGGTCAGCTCCTCGTCGGACTTGAACGTGCCGTCGTCGTTGGCGTTCTTCGACCACGGGATGTTGCGGGCGCTCGGCACGTGGCCGGGGCGCTGCGACTGCTCCTGCGGGAGGTGCGCCGGGGCGAGCAGCTTGCCGGAGAACTCGTCGGGCGAGCGGACGTCGACCAGGTTCTGGACGCCGATCGCGGCCACGACGTCGTCGCGGAAGGCGCGGATCGAGGCGTCCTGCGGCTGGGCCTTGTACTGGGTGGCCGGGCGGTTCGGGACCTCGGTGCCGTCGACCAGGTCGCGGGAGTCGAGCTCCCACTTCTTGCGGCCGCCGTCGAGGAGGCGGACGTCCTGGTGGCCGTACAGCTTGAAGTACCAGTAGGCGTAGGACGCGAACCAGTTGTTGTTGCCGCCGTAGAGGACGACCGTGTCCTCGTTGGAGATGCCCTTGGCGGAGAGGAGCTTCTCGAAGCCCTCCTGGTCCACGAAGTCGCGGCGGACCGGGTCCTGGAGGTCCTGCTTCCAGTCGATCCGGACGGCGTTGGTGATGTGGTTCTTGTCGTACGCGGACGTGTCCTCGTCCACCTCGACGATGACGACGTTCGCGTCGTTCAGGTGGGCCTCGACCCAGTCGGCGTCTACGAGGACGTCGCTGCGGCTCATGGTGATCTCCTCCGGGGCAGTGTGCGGCGGGGCGTGCTGTGCAGGTGCAGGTGGCGCGGGGCGGTCTGCGGGTTCTGCAGGTTCTGCGGATTCTGCTGGTGCGTACCGCTGCGGGCGGCTTCCTCGGGCACTGCGCGGGGAGGCGTCAGTGGGCAGGAGGGGGCGGCTGCGGTGCGGTCACGCGGGAAGGACGGTCGTCCGGCTGATGGAGCGGAAGCGCTCACAGGTCACATGGATCGACAGAGCATGGCGGCGACGCGACACAGGTCTACTGCCCGTCGCTTCGTGAGGTCCGCCTGCTGATGCTTCATAGCCATGGATCGTAGGGACGAATCGGCCGCCCTGTCACCGGTGTGTCATATTCCGAGACAGGATCGTCCGAATAATGGGATGAACATGCTCCCGGGCGGCTCCCGCACCGCCTCCGGGGGCCTTCGTACGGCCCGGCCTTCTGCGGATCGGACCGTACCGTCTCACGATCCGGCCAGCACCACGTCCGAGCCGCTCAGCGTGAGGTGTACGCCGGACTCGTCCGAGGTCAGCGCGGTCAGCTTGAGCCCGGACGGCAGGCCGCTGTCGAGCCGGCGGTCGAAGTCGGTCTTCTTGCGGACCGCGCCCTCGATCCCGGGCAGGCCCCCGCCCGGCACCTCGTCGGCGCGGACACGGACCATCTTGCCGCCGCCGGGGGCGTCCACGAGCGCGACCGTCGACACCACGCTGGGGGCGAGCCGCTTGCCGAGGACCTCCACGGCCGCCGTCACCTTCACCTTGCCGGGCGCCCCGCCGTACGTGACCGTCACGCCGGTCTGCGAGGCCTCGGTCAGGTCCTGGTACGTGACGAGGGCCGTGCCCTCGGCCCGCTGCGCGGTGCCCCCGCTGTAGTCGCCGTTCAGCTTCACGCTGCGGAAGCTGGCGTCGAGCTCCGACAGCCGCGTCTTGCGGCCGTCCGAGACGGCCTCCACGCCCTTGAGCTTCACGTCGACGCGGTCGAGGTCGTGGCTGAGCGCCTGGGTCAGGAACGGGAACCCGTGGATGTCCACCTCCGTGGCCCCCGCGAGCCCCTGGCGGGCCTGGATGCGGTCGGCCAGCCGGTTCTCGGCGTAGTTCACCGCCCAGCGGTCGGCGCCGGCGAACAGCGCCCCCAGCACCACTCCGATGATCACAACGACGCGCAGGAACCGCACGTGTCCTCCCCCTGTAGACCGGTACGTGCGTTCTAGTTGACCATGACCGGCCGTACGGAGGCCGTCAGGCCCGGAGCCGGGCCTGACGGAGGGTGACGGAGGGTGACGGAGGGGCCGCCGGAGGGGCCGGCGGAGGGGCCGGCGGAGGGCCCGCCTCAGCCGACCACCCGGCCGATCAGGTAGACGGCGGGAGCGGCGGCCGCCAGCGGCAGCGCCACACCGGCCGTCATGTGCACGAACTTGGACGGGTAGTCGTACGCGGCCACCCGCAGCCCGATCAGCGCGCACACCCCGGCGGCCAGGCCGAGCAGCGCCCCGCCGACCCCGACGGAGGTCAGCCCGCCGACGGCGATGCCGGCTCCGGTGGCGGCGGCCAGCGAGACGCCGACGGAGGCCGGGGTCGGCAGCGGCAGCGCGCGGGTGAAGACGGCGACGGCCACGGCCGCGGCTCCGACGCTGACGGCGGCCGGGTCGGCGGCCAGGTAGCCGGCGCAGACGATGGCGAGCGCGGCCGAGGCCACGGAGGCCATCAGCCCGTACATCCGCTCGTCGGGGTCGGCGTGGCTGCGCAGCTGGAGGACCAGCGTGAGCAGCACCCAGGCGCCGAGGGTCCCGATGATCGCGCCGGGGCCGTACGTGTCGTCCACGGCGAGCACGGCCGCGTCGGCGACGAGGGCTCCGAGGAACGCGAGGGCGATGCCCTGGCGGGCGGGCCACATGCCGTTGAGCCGGAACCAGCCGGCCGCGGTGAGCCCCTGGAGGACGATCAGCGGCGCGAGGAGGCCGAGGTGCCCGACGGCGGCGGCACCGGCCAGCAGCAGCCCGAGCGCGGCGGTCAGTATGGCCGGCTGCGGCCCGGGATCGATGATCGGCGACCGCCCTTCGGCGCGCGCCTGAGCCGGATCGACGGCCCGCAGGGTGTTCCCCCCGAGGGTGGGCGGGGAGTACGCGGGATCCTCGCCCTCGGCGCCGGCGGGAGCCGCGGGAGCGGCGGCCGGGGCGGCCGGGGCGGGGGCGGGGGCGGCGGGGGCGGCGGCGGCCGGCTCCTCGGAGCCCGGGCCGGGGTACGGCGGCAGGTACGCGGTCTCCGCGGCGCCGGCGGCCCCCTGGGGGTCGGCCGCGGCCGGGCCCGGGTAGGGCGGCAGGAAGGCGGTCTGCTCGGCCGCGCCGCCCGCCGGGGCGGCGGCCTGCGGCGGGAGATAGGCGGTCTGCTCGGCCGCGGACCCCTCGGCCCAGGACTCGCGGGAGCCGCCCTGCGCCCAGTCGGCGGCCGGGGCGGGGGCCGGGGCCTGGCCGGGGGCCTGTGCCTGGGCGGCCGGCGCCTCGTCCCGGAACCACCCCTCGGGAGCCACGGGCTGCGCCTGCGGCGAGCCCGCGGCCTGCGGCTCCCCCCCCCCCCCCCGGCCGGGGGACTGCGGCCGGGACCCGGCCCCGGCCGACCCCGCCCTGCTGGTGCCGGGGCGGAGCGGCGGCGGCCTGCGGCTCGCCGCCTCCGCCCGGGCCGGGGTACGGCGGCAGGTACGAGGTCTCGGCGGCCGCGGAGGCGGGTCCCCCGGCCGCGGGGGAAGCCGGGTACGGCGTACCGCCCGGGTAGCGGTCGCCCGCGGCGGAACCCTCGTACGCGGAACCCTCGTACGGCGCGGCGGCGGCCGGCCGGGGCGCGGCCGGGCCCGGGTACGGCGGGAGGAAGGCCGTCTGGTCGGCGGCGTCGGCCGCCGGGGCGGCGCTCTGGGGCGGGAGGTAGGCCGTCTGCTCCGCGGCGGAGCCCTCGGTCCACGACCCACCGCCCGGCGCCCAGCCCGCGGCGGGCGCCGCGTCCCGGGTGCCGCTCGGCTGCCAGCCGGCCTCGGGGCCGGAGGCGGCGGGCCAGCCCGAGGAGGGGGCGGGCGCCGCGGGGGCCTCGTCGCGGAACCAGCCCTCGGGGGCGACCGGCTGCTCGGCCGGAGGCTGCTGGTACGCGGGCTGCTCGGCCGGAGGCTGCTGGTACGCGGGCTGCTCGGCCGCGGCGCCGGAGGCGGCCTCCGGCCACGGCACAGCGGCCTGCGGCTGGGCCGCGGCCTCGTCGCGGAACCAGCCCTCCGGCGCCACCGGCTGGCCCGGCAGCGCGCCCAGCGGCGGCTGGACCGGCTGGTAGCCGGTTTCCCAGGTGTCCGCCTGCCAGGTCTGGGTCCCGTACGGGTCCTCCTGCGGGCGCTGCTGCTGCTGTTGTTCCTCGGGAGTGCTCATCGGTTTCCGCTCACCCGCCCGCGAACGGCGGGAGCACCTCGACGGTGCCCCCCTCGGTCAGCGGAACGGCATCGTGCGGGCGCTTGCCCACGGGCTCTTCGTTCACGAGGAAGGAGCAGCGCTGCAGGACCCGGGTCAGCTCACCGGGGTGGCGTTCCCGCACGGCGTCGAGCGCCTCGGCCAGTGTCCGCGCCGAGTACGGCTCCTCCGCCGTCTTGGCCGCGGCCTTGGCCGCCGCCCAGTAGCGGATGGTTCCGGTTGCCACTGCAGCTCCTATCGTCGGCTCTCTACCGTCGGCCTCCATGATGAACCCTCCGGCCCCCGGATCCGGTGTGCCCCCACGCGCCCCGCATGCGCCCGGGCGGCCTCCCGTACATCCATCGATCCGGTGAAACCGGGGCATACGCTGGTCCCAGGGGTGGCAGGGACCACAGAAGCGAGGAAGTCCGAGCCTCGGCCACGCGGCGGCGGGTGGGCTATCCTGCTGGCGAGAGGATCCGGGCAACGTTGCCCCCGGGTCCTTTTGTGCTTTCAACACGTTGAACGGACCGAGAACAGTGGTGGCCGTCAGGGCCTCAGGGCGCGGGGCCCGGCGAACCACCACACCGCACCAGCACCACGCACCACGTACGAAGCAGTACCGCGAAAGTCCTCGACGGGACCGAGGAGGAACCGACGTGATGGACCAGCGAACCGTGCACGAACGCCCGACCTGGGCAGGTGGTCGGGCATGAGCTCTCTCCTGCTGCTGACCAATGCCCTCCAGCCGTCCAGCGAGGTGCTGCCGGCCCTCGGCCTGCTCCTGCACAGCGTCCGGGTGGCCCCCGCCGAGGGCCCGGCCCTCGTGGACACCCCCGGCGCGGACGTCATCCTCGTCGACGGCCGCCGCGACCTGCCGCAGGTGCGCTCGCTCTGCCAGCTGCTGCGCTCCACCGGCCCCGGCTGTCCGCTGATCCTCGTCGTCACGGAGGGCGGCCTCGCGGCCGTCACCGCCGACTGGGGCATCGACGACGTCCTCCTCGACACCGCGGGCCCCGCCGAGGTCGAGGCGCGGCTGCGCCTGGCCACCGGCCGCCAGCAGCTCGGCTCCGACGACTCCCCGATGGAGATCCGCAACGGCGACCTGTCGGTCGACGAGGCGACGTACTCGGCCAAGCTGAAGGGGCGGGTCCTCGACCTCACCTTCAAGGAGTTCGAGCTGCTCAAGTACCTGGCCCAGCACCCGGGCCGGGTCTTCACGCGTGCCCAGCTGCTCCAGGAGGTGTGGGGGTACGACTACTTCGGCGGCACCCGGACGGTGGACGTCCACGTACGGCGGCTGCGCGCGAAGCTCGGCCCCGAGCACGAGTCGCTGATCGGTACGGTCCGCAACGTCGGCTACCGCTTCGTCACGCCGGAGAAGGTCGAGCGGGCGGCCGCGGAAGCGGCGGCCCAGGCGGCCGCCAAGGCCGCGGCGCAGGCGGCGGCCCAGGCCGCGTCCGGCGTCCCCCGTATGGAGGAACCTCCTGTGATCGCCCAGTCGGCAGGACGGCCTGCCCAGAGGTAGGTCACCCCGCGTAGACTCCCGAGCGTGGCCAAGGTGACGCGGGATGACGTTGCACGACTTGCGGGTACGTCTACCGCCGTCGTGAGCTACGTCATCAACAACGGACCCCGGCCGGTCGCCCCGGCCACGCGCGAGCGTGTACTCGCCGCGATCAAGGAGCTGGGCTACCGCCCGGACCGGGTCGCCCAGGCGATGGCGTCGCGGCGCACCGACCTCATAGGCATGATCGTCCCCGATGCGCGGCAGCCGTTCTTCGCGGAGATGGCGCACGCGGTCGAGCAGGCCGCCGCCGAGCGCGGAAAGATGGTCCTGGTCGGGAACTCCGACTACCGGGACGAGCGCGAGGTGCACTACCTGCGGGCCTTCCTCGGGATGCGGGTCTCGGGCCTGATCCTGGTCAGCCAGGGCATGAGCGAGCGCGCCGCCTCGGAGATCGAGGCGTGGGACGCGCGGGTGGTGCTGCTGCACGAGCGGCCGGAGGCCATCGACGACGTCGCGGTCGTCACGGACGACATCGGCGGCGCGCAGCTCGCCACCCGGCACCTGCTGGAGCACGGGCACGAGTACGTCGCCTGCATCGGCGGGGTGGAGAACACCCCGTCGGTCGGCGACCCGGTCGCCGACCACGTGGAGGGCTGGCGCCGGGCGATGCAGGAGTCGGGCCGCTCGACGGAAGGGCGCCTCTTCGAGGCCCCGTACAACCGCTACGACGCGTACCGGGTGGCGCTGGAGGTGCTGTCCGGGCCGGACCGGCCGCCGGCCATCTTCTGCGCCACGGACGACCAGGCCATCGGCGTGCTGCGGGCGGCGCGGGAGCTGCGGATCGACGTACCGGGGGAGCTGGCGGTGGCCGGCTTCGACGACGTCAAGGAGGCGGCCCTGACGGACCCGCCGCTGACGACGATCGCCTCGGACCGCCCGGCGATGGCGCGCGCCGCGGTGGACCTCGTCCTGGACGACGCCCTGCGCGTGGCCGGCTCCCGCCGCGAACGCCTGAAGCAGTTCCCGTCGGCCCTGGTGATCCGCCGCTCCTGCGGCTGCCGCTGACTCCTCCTCCACGCGCCCCTCGCACCGCTCGGCCCTGGCGGGCCTCCCGGGCTTCGGGCCGCTGCACCGGACTCCGTCCGTCGGCCCCCGGCCGGGATGCCGCAGCCCCGGTGGGCCCGGGCGGGCTTGATCCTTCGCGGGCTTGATCCTTCGCGAGCTTGGTCCTTCGCGGGCTTATTTCGGGCATACGCGGTTCTGTCGGGCTTCTCAGGGTGGACTCAGGAAGCTCTCATGATCCGGGGACAGAGTCGTGGTCATGACCGAGAGCTTCCGCCGCGACGGCGAGTACCCGCAGGAGAACCGCCCGACCCAGAGCGCCGGTTTCGGGGACTACCCGCCGCCGCCCGCGTACCCGCCGCCGGCGGCGCATGCGCCGGCGCCGGCCGCGCCCGGATGGCACGAAGCACACCAGCCGCCGATGGCGCCCACGCCCCCCGAGGGGCCCGCGCACGCGGCCCGGGCCAAGCGGCCCGTCGCGCTGCTCGCGGCCGTGGCGCTGGCCGCGGCCGTGATCGGTGGCGGCACCGCCGCCGGCGTGCAGCAGCTGCTCGCCGGCCAGGACCGCACCGGCGGCGGCATCAGCGGCACCAACGTCTCGCAGTCCAGCACCGGGACCGTCTCCGGCGTCGCCGAGCAGGTCAGCCCCTCCGTCGTGCGGATCGACACCCGCACCGGTTCCGGCCAGGGCACCGGCTCGGGCGTCGTGGTCACGGCCGACGGCGAGATCGTCACCAACAACCACGTCGTCGAGGGCGCCACCGAGATCCAGGTGACGATGAGCGACGGCAAGAAGTACACCGCCAAGACCGTCGGCACCGACCCCGACAAGGACCTCGCCCTCATCAAGCTCCAGGGCGCGAGCGGGCTCAAGGCGGCGAAGCTCGGCAACTCCGACAACCTCAAGGTCGGCGACCAGGTCGTCGCGATCGGCTCCCCCGACCGCCTCACCGGCACGGTCACCAGCGGCATCGTCTCCGCCCTGAACCGCGAGGTCAACGTACCCAAGTCCGAGCAGCAGGCGCCCCAGCGCCAGCGCGGCGGCGGCAGCTGGCCGTTCTCGTACGACGGTCAGCAGTTCAACGGGAACACCGGGTCGGACACCACCTCGTACAAGGCCATCCAGACGGACGCCTCCCTCAACCCGGGCAACTCCGGCGGCGCCCTCGTCAACATGAACGGCGAGATCGTGGGCATGCCCTCCGCGATCTACTCCCCCTCCAGCGACAGCTCCTCGGCCGGCAGCGTCGGCCTCGGCTTCGCCATCCCGGTGAACACGATCAAGGCCGACCTCGACTCCCTCCGCAAGGGCGGCACCACCGGGTCCGGCGGCAACAACAGCGGCAGCAGTGGCAGCAGTGGCACCAGCGGCACCAGCGGCTTCGGGACGTCGTTCTAAACGGCCCAGGCGTCCCGTGCGAGCCTGGTACGACCGACCACGACCACCCCTGGGGGACCGAAGATGAATCCGGCCGAAGGCGACCCGCACCGCATCCTCGTCGTCGACGACGAGCCGGCCGTGCGGGAGGCCCTGCGCCGCAGCCTCGCCTTCGAGGGGTACGCCGTGCAGACCGCCGTCGACGGGCTCGACGCCCTCGACAAGGCGGCCGCGTACGACCCCGGCCTGATCGTCCTCGACATCCAGATGCCCCGGATGGACGGCCTCACGGCGGCCCGGCGGCTGCGCGCCTCCGGCAGCACCACCCCGATCCTGATGCTCACCGCCCGCGACACCGTCGGCGACCGCGTCACCGGCCTCGACGCGGGCGCCGACGACTACCTCGTCAAGCCCTTCGAGCTCGACGAGCTCTTCGCCCGCGTCCGCGCCCTGCTGCGGCGCAGCGCCTACGCGACCGGGCGTCCGGGCGCCGGCGACCACGAGGAGACGGACGCGCTCGCCTTCGGCGACCTGCGCATGGACCTCGCCACCCGCGAGGTCACCCGCTCCGGGCGCCAGGTGGAGCTGACCCGCACCGAGTTCACGCTGCTGGAGATGTTCCTGGCGCACCCGCGCCAGGTGCTGACCCGCGAGCAGATCCTCAAGACCGTCTGGGGCTTCGACTTCGAACCCAGCTCCAACTCCCTGGACGTGTACGTCATGTACCTGCGCCGCAAGACCGAGGCCGGCGGCGAGCCCCGCCTGGTGCACACCGTGCGCGGGGTGGGCTACGTCCTGCGCGTCGCCGGGGCCGGCGATTCCGGGGGGCCCGAGTGAGCCCGGCGGCCAGGTTCCGCGCGCTCCCCCTGCGCTCCCGGATCGCCCTGCTGGTGGCCACGGCCGTGGCGCTGGCCGTGGCCATCGTGTCCGCGGTGTCGTGGGTGATGGTGCGGGCCCAGCTGGACAACCAGCTGAACCAGTCCCTGATGGCCACCAACCCGACCGTGCAGGTGCTGGAACGGCTGCGCGAGGGCTGTCCGGCCCGCCCGCCGACGCAGGTCCAGCAGGACATCGCCGAGAACCTGAACGCCACGGTCCAGATCGTCACCGCGGACGGCAGCCACTGCTGGGTGAGCGGGCAGAGCGACCTGCCGGTGACCGCCACGGACAAGCAGGTCGCGGCGGGCCGCAAGGCCAAGGCGCTGCACGACGCGACGACCGACAACGGCGTCGGGATGCGCGTCTACACCTTCGCGGCGCGGACCCAGCCCGGCGCCCCGGTCTTCGCGGTCTCGGTGGCCCGGCCGCTGGCCGACATCGACAAGCCGCTGTCCACGCTGGCCTGGGTGCTGATCCTGGTCTCCGGGATCGGGGTGGCCGGCGCGGGCCTCGCCGGCCTGTGGGTGGCCCGTACGGGGCTGCGGCCGGTCGACGAGCTGACGGGCGCCGTCGAGCACATCGCCCGGACCGAGGACCTGACCGTACGCATCCCCGACGAGGGCGACGACGAGATCGCCCGCCTGTCGCGGTCCTTCAACTCCATGACGGCGGCCCTCGCCTCCTCCCAGGAGCGGCAGGCCCAGCTGATCGCGGACGCCGGGCACGAGCTGCGCACCCCGCTGACCTCGCTGCGCACCAACATCGAGCTGCTGGCGCGCAGCGAGGAGACGGGCCGGGCCATTCCGCCCGAGGACCGCAAGGAGCTGCTGGCCTCGGTCAAGGCGCAGATGACGGAGCTGGCCGCGCTGATCGGGGACCTCCAGGAGCTGTCCCGCCCGGACGCGGCCCCGCCCGCCAGGCTGGAGGTGGTGGCCCTGCACGAGATCGCGCAGAGCGCGCTGTCCCGTGCCCGGCTGCGCGGCCCCGAGCTGCACTTCACCGACGAGGTGGCGCCCTGGTACGTACGGGGCGAGGCGGCAGCGCTGGAGCGGGCGGTGGTCAACGTCCTGGACAACGCGGTGAAGTTCAGCCCGCCGGGCGGCACGGTCGAGGTCGTGCTGCGGGCGGGCGAGCTGACGGTGCGCGACCACGGGCCCGGCATCCCGGCGGAGGACCTGCCGCACGTGTTCGAGCGGTTCTGGCGCTCCTCCTCGGCCCGCGCCCTGCCCGGCAGCGGGCTGGGCCTGTCGATCGTGGACCGTACGGTGCGCCGTGCGGGCGGCAGCGTCGAGCTGCGGGCGGCGCCGGCCGGCGGCCCGGGCACGGAGGCGGTGCTCCGCTTCCCGGGCGCCCCGGCGCCGCCGCCGGAGCAGCCGTCAGTTGTGCCGGATCAGTGAGGCGACGAGCCCGGAGCGGGTGTTGGGGAAGTCCATCGGGACGATCCCCAGCCCGGTCCGGCCGGCCAGCTCCCCGCCGTCGACGAACGAGTGCACCTGCGGGTTGAGCCGGTCGGAGTTCCAGCGCGGCGGCATGTAGGCGGACGTGCTCACGTAGTTGACGAAGAGCTTGCCGGGCTGCTGGACGGCCCGGCGGAACTGGCCCTCGATCTTGCCGCGCTTGGCGAAGGGCTCGGCGTTCCAGTCGTCCTGGATGTCGAAGACGTTGCCGTCGCCGTAGCGCAGTCCGGGCAGACCGCCGTTGTCGGCGAGCAGGACCACCTTGCCGCGGGCCTGGCCGAGGGCGGGCAGCGAGTCCGCGATCCGGAACAGCGGGCGCCAGCCCCGGTTGTCGAGGTAGTCGTCGAAGACGGCGCGGAAGGTGGCGTCACTGTCCTCCGAGTACTCCTGCTTGAGCCGCATCAGGACGGTCTCGGAGGGGTGTGCGGCGAGGAAGTTCCAGCAGGCGACGAGGACGTCCCCGAACATCAGGCCCTGGTAGAAGGAGCCGTGGTGGATCGCGAACGATCCACCGGTGACTCTGCACCGGACGTCGAGGAACCGGATGCCCGAGTCGAGCTGTTCGGCGATCGAGGTGTTCTGGCAGGCGACGAACAGCCCGCCCTGGCGGGCTCCGGAGTCGTGGGTGCCGGGGATGGTCATCCGCTGGAGGGCGGTGGAGTCCCCGAGCCCGGCCATCCAGTCCTGCGTGCCGAGCGTACGGGCCGAGGCCGGCCCCGCCGCTGCGAGTCCCGCGGCCGCGGCCGCGCCCGCCGCCATCGCCCCGACCAGAAATGCCCGTCGATCCAGTGCCATGCCCGCCCCTTTGCCGACCCGGTGACGGCTGCCAGCCGCCGTCGGCTGGTGCCCCGGGGATTCTGGCGTGCGGGACGCGGCTTTACTACCCTTCGGTAGCCCTCAGCTTTCGAGCAACTCGGCCATGGCGCGCAGGCCTTGGGCGAGTTCCCGGCCCGTCGGCGCCTGCTCCGGGTCGGTCAGCGCCTGCACCATCACCCCGCTCAGCAGCGCGATGTGCACCGACCCGAGGGCCCGTACGTCCTCCTCGGTGACCTCGTCCTGGGGGACCCCGCGCAGCTGCGCGGCCACCATGCGGCGGGCCTGGCGCTGGTTCTCGGCGAGGGTGGCGAGCAGCTCGGGCGAGGACTGGGCGTGGACGAAGGCCTCGACGGAGGCGGTCCAGAGCCAGCGCATGTCGCCGAAGTCGCGGATCTTGCGGTCCCAGGTGTCGGCGTACCGCTCGGCGGTGGTGGCGCCCTGGCCGGCGAGCCGGCCGGACCCGGCCGCCCACTCGTCCATGGCGGCGGAGAGGGCGAGGTTGAGCAGGGCCTCGCGCGAGCCGAAGTGGTAGCCGATCGCGGCCATGCTCACCTGCGACGCCGAGGCGATGTCGCGCACGGTCGTGCGCAGGTAGCCCTTCTCCTCCAGGCAGCGGCGCGCTCCGGCCAGCAGGTCCTCGCGATTTCCCATGCCGGGATCGTATCCGCGACCCAATTTGGGCAAGCGCGCAAGACATTCGTATTGCGCGCTTGCCCAAATCCTGGCAGGCTCATCCACGTACCGCACCGCACCGCATGACTCACAGGGGAGAGCCAAGCCATGCGCCACACGCTGACGATCGACGGCCGCACGCTGTCGTACCTGGACTTCGGCGGCCCGGGCCGCCCGCTGCTCGCCCTGCACGGGGGCATGTCCGAAGGCTTCGCCTTCGCCGGCCTCGCCGACGTCCTGGGCGACGAATGGCGGGTCATCGCCCCCGACCAGCGCGGCCACGGCGACTCCGACCGGGCCGCCGACTACGGCCGCGAGGGCTACCTCTCGGACGCCGTCGCACTCCTCGACCACCTCGGCCTGGACGCCCCCGTGGCCCTCCTGGGCTACTCCCTCGGCGGGTTCAACGCCTACCACCTGGCCGCCGCCCAGCCCGACCGGATCGCGGCCCTCGTCAACGTGGACGCCACCGTGACGATCGATCCCGACACGGCGGGAGCGCTCTTCGGCTTCCTGCGCGACATGCGGTACACCGCCCCCACCCGCGAGGAACTCCTCGCCGCGGCCGGGCCGGTGGGCTCGCAGTTCGTCGAGCAGGCGCTGCGCCCGCTCCCCGACGGCGGCTGGCGGCTGCCGTTCCACCCGCAGGACATGATCGACTCCGCCGAGGCCTGCCGCGGCGACCACTGGGACACCTGGCTCGCGAGCCGCTGCCCGGCGCTGCTGATCCACGGCACGCGCAGCCAGACGCTCACGCAGGAGACGGCCGACGCGATGGTCGCGCGCCGGCCCGGGACCTCGTACGCACCGGTGGACGCGGAACACTTCCTGCCGTTCACCCACCCCGAGGAGTTCCACGAGGCGGTCCGGAAGTTCCTCGCGGACCTCTGACCGCTCGGCGGCCGTCGCTCCGGTACGGGGGTCCGGGGCGGGGGCGGGGGGCCGGGG